>CACZSV010000215.1 GCA_902783925.1 uncultured Coriobacteriaceae bacterium | reverse complement strand
TCCGCGCTTGACGTTGAAATGACTGTAGTAGTTCTGATCGTATCCGCTGTAAGCCCCAAAGTGCTGGAATACCTCAGATTCAGTGTTGTTGGGCATTTGGCCTCATTTCGCCACAGACGCTGCATTTATGCCGCTAGCGCGGTAATTTTTTAGAAATGTGATTATACCTCCGCACGAAAAACGCAGGGTTCTCAAAAGACTGTGGTTAACGAGTTGTAATGTTGGAATGTGTGAAATCCGAAACGCGGCAGGTGAAAAAGCTGCCTAAAGCTCGCGACGCGATTCAATAGCGCGGCCAAGCGTGACCTCGTCGGCATATTCCAGTTCACCACCAACAGGTAGCCCGCTGGCAAGGCGCGTCACCTTGATGCCGAGTGGCTTGATGACTCGGGAGAGATAGCTCGCCGTGGTCTCCCCCTCGACATCCGGATTGGTCGCAAGGAGCACCTCTTGCGTTCCCTCGCTGCCCAGACGCGCCATAAGATCACTAATATGCAGGTCTTCGGGCATCGAGCCTTCCATGGGGTTGATAACGCCGCCGAGCACATGGTAGAGACCCTGATAGGTGCCAGTACGCTCGATTGCATCGGTATCGCGCGATTCCGAGACAACGCAAATAGTCGATACGTCACGCTCCGGATCGGAGCAGATTGCGCAAAACTCTTCCTCTGCAAAGGCATGGCATCGCGGGCACAGGTGTATCGACTCCTTGACATCCACAATGGCATCGGCAAGTCTGTGCGCAACTTCTTTATCGCTCGTGAGGAGCCAGTTGAGTATCCGCTGGGCCGATTTTGGTCCTATGCCCGGCATGCGCTCGATCTCCTCGAGCGCATGTTGCATCGATGCTGCCTGCTTCATAACGTTACCTAGAAGAGGCCGGGGATATTCATGCCGCCGGTCACGGCACTCATTTTCTGTTCGACCATAGCCTGGGCGTCCGCGATGCTCTGGTTGACAGCGGCGACGATCATGTCCTGCAGCATTTCAACATCATCGGGATCGACGGCTTCGGGGTCGATCTCAATGCTTTTTACCTTGAGGTCTCCGTACACGGTTGCAGTTACCATGCCGCCGCCGGCTGTCGCCTCGACGGTTTCGAGCGAGGCCTGATCTTGAATGGCCTGCATTTTAGCCTGCATCTTCTGTGCTTGCTTGAGCATCGCCTGCGGATTCATTCCTTTTGCCATGGAAACTCCTTATTGGTTGTCATCGATTTCGCGTACTTTAACGCCTTTTCCAAACGCCGAAAGCGCATCGGCGATATTTGCAGCCGTTTCGTCATCAATCGGCTTGCTATTTGCAACGCCCGCGGGAGCATCGAAATCCGGTTCGGAATTATAGTCTTCGAAGACGACGCCGCGTTGCTCGTCAAACGGCGCTTGTGCTGTTGCGTCCGCAGAAACAGAGCTTGCAAGCCCGTCATAATATGCATCGTCGCCAGGAGCGCCAGCCGCATCGACTTCGTGCATCGGTGCAGAAAAACCTTCTGTAGCCGCAAAGGACCCGATGCGACAATCGAAATTCACAGATACGCCGAGAACCTCTTTGAACGCACCGGCTATCAAATTGCGAGCGTCTCCAGAGCCAGCAAGCTGCATGGCGAACTCGGCGCCCGTAGGAAACAGCAAATGATATCCGCCGGAATCCTGTGCCAGCGAAACACCCGTGAGAAGCGCGCCTGTGGCGACGTCATCGCGTTTGACCGCGGTTAAAACAGCGGCGAGAAGACGTTCGGCGGACATAGAGGCAGAAGAGCCCTG
Source organism: uncultured Coriobacteriaceae bacterium (assembly GCA_902783925.1). GTDB lineage: Bacteria > Actinomycetota > Coriobacteriia > Coriobacteriales > QAMH01 > QAMH01. Next base: position 312 of record CACZSV010000215.1, on the reverse strand, counting down.
TTCTTTAGACGCTGAAATGCTAGCAGACGCTTGCGCTTCGGTCGAAGACGCACGGGGCATATCCTCTACCTGCTCTTCGACCGCACCTGATGCGGGTGCAGGCTCGGGCGTACGAGGGCTCTCCGCCTTATGGTCTTGCCCGATCGAACGCGCCGTTGTTGCCGCCTGCGACGCTGGGGCATTATCCCGAGCATACGTTTGAGCTGGTGCAGGAACCGGCGCCCCTTGCTCCAAGCGCTCGATGCGCTCGGCGAGCGCCTCGAGGCTTAGCTCGCTTTCTGCACGGCACAGGCGCGTCATCGCTATCTCGAC
>CACZSV010000214.1 GCA_902783925.1 uncultured Coriobacteriaceae bacterium | reverse complement strand
GGCTCGCGCTTGTATCCCAAGCTTGCCGAAGAGCTTTCTTTTCCTTATATACGCAATGGGTCCTTGGTTGTTGCATTTGCTGAGGAAGAACGCCCTGCTCTTGAATCGCTCCTTGAGCGTGGCAAGAATAATGGTGTGCCCGAGCTCCGCATTATCGAAAGCGACGAGCTGCACGAGCTCGAGCCCAACCTATCGCCAAAAGCGGTTGCCGCGCTCTATGCACCGAGCGGAGCTATCACCAACCCGTATCTTGCGTGTCTTGCCCTTGCGGAAAACGCCGTGCAAAACGGCGTGGAGTGTAGGCTGGATACGCCCGTCACCGGAATTGAGCGGATTGGCGACGGCTGGTGCGTTCATGCGGGCGGCGAGGACCTCGATTGTCACATTGTCATCGATGCTGCAGGAACGCACAGCGCAGAAGTGGCGGCAATGGCGGGAGATACGAGCTACAAGATCACTCCGCGTGCGGGTGAGTATGTGCTGCTCGACCGTGGCTATGGCAAGACGTTTACAAGCACCATGTTTCAGGTGCCGACGGCTGCGGGCAAGGGCGTGCTTGTTGCTCCGACAACGGGTGGCAACCTCATTGTGGGTCCAGATGCGGTCGTGAGAGAGGATTTGGACGACACCTCGACCGACGCTGCTGGTCTCGATGCCGTAGTCGCCGCCGCTAAGAAAACTTGGCCAGACTTCAGCTGGCGCGGCGTCATCACGAACTTCGCGGGGGTGCGGTCTTCCTGCGTGGAACATACCGACTTCATTTTGGGCGAGCCCGAGGGCATGGATGGCTTTTTCCGAATTGTGGGTTTCGATTCTCCAGGCCTCACAGCCGCACCTGCTATTGCGGTGGAATACGCCTCCGTCATTGCCGAGCGCCTCGATGCAAGGCCCAATCCGGCATTCAATCCAAAACGCAACGTTTTGCCTATGTTTTCGCGTGCAAGCGATGACGAGCGTGCGGCGCTCATTGCCAAAGACCCTGCATGGGGCCATATCATTTGTCGCTGCGAAGAAGTTGCTGAGGCCGAGATTGTGGCGGCCATTCATTCGCCCATCCCTGCCACTTCCATTGATGCCATCAAGTGGCGCACACGTGCGGGCATGGGGCGCTGCCAATCGGGTTTCTGCATGCCGCTCGTCGCCGAGATAATCGCGCGCGAGACCGGGTGCGATGCTTGTGATGTCCGCAAGTCGTCTGGAGATTCGGCAATCGCCGTTGGTAGGCGGGGCTGCTTTGAGGATTTGCCCCCTGTCGTATTTTTCAAGGGAGGTCAGGATGAGTAGCGTCACTGAATCCCATGATTTGGTAATTATTGGCGCAGGAGCGGCCGGTTTAGCTGCAGCTGCTGGCGCATACGACGCGGGCGTGCGCGATATCGTCGTGCTCGAGCGCGAAAGCGGAGCAGGAGGTATTCTCAAGCAATGCATCCATAATGGTTTTGGCCTGCATCGGTACCGTGAGGAACTAACGGGCCCTGAATACGCTCTACGAGAAATGCAGGCTGTTGCGCAACGAGATATCCCCGTGTTTTTCGATACAACGGTAATCGACCTTACCGCCGATCGCGTCGTCGTCACGGTGAGTCCAGAGCGCGGTGTCGTATCGATTGCGGCTGGCGCCGTAATACTTGCCATGGGATCGCGCGAGCGCACGCGCGGCATGCTCGGCATTGCGGGTACACGACCAGCGGGCATCTACACGGCGGGCGCAGCGCAAAACCTCATCAACCTGCACGGAATCGTGCCTGGCAAGGAAATTGTCATGCTCGGTAGTGGGGATATCGGGCTCATCGTCGCGCGACGCCTCGCCTACGAAGGCTCGCATATTAAGATGGTGCTCAACCGTTCGCATTTCTCTGGCGGGCTCAAGCGCAATATCGTGCAGTGCCTTGATGACTATGGTATTCCGCTGCGCTTGTCCCACACCATCACGGCTGTTCACGGACGTGAGCGCGTGACGGGAGTCGAGGTTTCCGAAGTCGATCCCAAGACTAAGCAACCTATTGCCGGAACTGAGGAACTCGTGAGCTGCGACACGCTACTGCTTTCTGTCGGTCTCATTCCGGAAAACGAGCTCACGCGCGAAGCAGGTATTCGCATCGATGCCAAGAGCAACGGCGCATCTGTCGATGAGACGCTCGAGACGGAGATGCCCGGTGTATTCAGTGCAGGCAATGTGTTGCATATTCATGATCTCGTGGATTTTGTAAGCGAAGAAGGTGAGCGAGCTGGTAAGGCAGCCGCCGCGTATCTGGCGGGTGAGAAGTCACATACGGATTCTTATGTTTCCGTGCAGCCTGGTCAGGGAGTGTCATATGTCGTGCCACAGCGCGTGCATGCGGATGCAGATGGCTTGGTGACCTTCCGATTTAGGGGTCGTGATATCTATCGCAGTGCACAGATTCGCTTTTTCGCCGATGGCGAGGAGATAAAGACGATCAAGCGCCGCATCATCCTGCCAGCTGAGATGGAGACTGTTAAGGTGGATGCGGGCCTCTTTGCCCGTGCGAAAACGCTCGAGATTTCGCTTAGCGCAGAAGAGGTGGGGGCAACTCAGCAGACAGGTGATGATGAGCTTACCTGCATACAGTGCCCCATGGGATGCGCGCTTAAGGTAACGCTCGATGGGGAAGGAAAGGTCGTAGATGTCGAGGGGGCGACATGCCCGCGTGGCAAAACCTATGCCAAAGCGGAAATCGAGGCGCCCGAACGCGTGTTGACCTCGCTTGTCGATGTCGCTGCACGCGAGTTGCCCTTGAGTGTTCGCACCGACGGCTCGATTCCCAAGGGCCTGATTCCACAGGCGCTCGAGGAGCTGCGCGGCATCACGATCGATGGCGCGGTCAGGACAGGCGAGGTCGTTTGTTCCGATGTTTGCGGCACCGGGGTCGATGTCATCGCCACGAAAGACGTGCTGTGAAGTGCTCTATGGCTTGTAAATATGCTGCTCGATTCTGATGAGCGTTGACGGTACAATACCCACAATTGTTTGCGTAAAATAAAGGAGTTTTCGAGCATGACAGAAGCGCTATCACCTAAGGCAATCATCGTCACCGGCGGAGCGGGCTTTATTGGCTCAAACTTTGTCCACTGGGTTGTCGATAATCAACCGGATGTGCACGTGACCGTGCTCGACGCCCTGACCTATGCGGGCAATTTGGAAAACCTCGCGGGTATCCCCGAAGACCGCATGAGCTTTCTTCATGGCAACATCTGCGACGCCGAGCTCGTAGACGAGCTTTTTGCCAAAACGGATGCCGTCGTGCACTTTGCTGCAGAGAGCCATAACGACAACTCCATTGCCGACCCCACCCCTTTTTTGAAGACTAACGTCGAGGGCACCTTCACGTTGTTGCAGGCCGCGCGCAAGCACGACGTGCGTTTTCATCACATCTCGACCGACGAAGTATATGGCGACCTCGCGCTTGACGACCCCGCGCGTTTTACGGAAGAGACGCCGTATCATCCCAGCAGTCCGTATTCCTCGACGAAGGCCTCGAGCGATATGCTCGTACGCGCATGGGTGCGCACCTATGGCGTGCAGGCGACGATCTCGAATTGCTCGAATAACTACGGTCCGCGTCAGCATATCGAGAAGTTTATTCCCCGTCAGATTACGAATATCCTTTCGGGCATTCGCCCTAAGCTCTATGGCGACGGTAAGAACGTGCGTGATTGGATCCATACCGAAGACCACTCCAGTGCTGTGTGGGAAATCCTTACGCGGGGGCGCATCGGCGAGACCTATCTCATCGGCGCCGATGGCGAGCGTAACAACATCAACGTGCTCCGTGCGATTCTGGCAGAGATGGGCAAGGCCGAAGACGATTTTGACTGGGTGCGCGATCGCCCCGGACACGACCGCCGTTATGCCATCGATTCCACCAAATTGCGCACCGAGCTTGGCTGGCAGCCCAAGCACACGGATTTTGCGAAGGGTCTCGCTGCGACCATCAAATGGTACGAGGAGAACCGCGCCTGGTGGGAGAGTGTCAAGCAGCAGACTGAGGCAAAGTACGCCGCTCAGGGACAATAGAGAAGTGCTGTGATGGATTATCCAGAGCTGAAGTTTGACGAACGCGGGCTTATTCCGGCAGTCGTGCAGCAATACGACACCGGCGATGTGCTCATGGTCGCGTGGATGAACAAAGAGAGCCTCGAGCTTACGCGCACGACGAGACTCACCTGGTTTTGGTCGCGTTCGCGTCAGGAGCTGTGGAACAAGGGGGCAACGAGCGGCAACGTGCAACACGTTAAAGAGCTGCTCTACGATTGCGATGGCGATACGTTGCTTGTAAAAGTGGACGCAGAAGGCCCTGCGTGCCACACGGGTAACCCCACTTGCTTTTTCCGCACGATAGATTGAGAGAGCTGCCGGGGCGTCTGATGGCTGAGTTGGCAGGACGGTCGATTTTGCCATTCCGTATCTGCGCGAATACCTCGAAGAAGAGCCCGGCGTGTCCGTGCAATGGAACCTGAAAGGCGAAGAGAATGAACACGAGTATCGAAACACGCTGCGTGCAAGGTGGCTATAGGCCCGGCAACGGAGAACCGCGCCAGATTCCCATTGTCCAGTCCACCACCTTCAAGTACGACAGTTCATCCGAGATGGGCAAGCTGTTCGATCTGGAAGCCGAGGGGTATTTCTACACGCGCTTGCAGAATCCCACTAATGACCACGTGGCGGCAAAGATCGCTGAGCTCGAAGGCGGAACGGCGGCGATGCTCACCTCATCAGGCCAAGCGGCTAATTTCTTTGCGGTATTCAACATCGCCGGCTGCGGGGATCACGTGGTTGCCTCGTCCGCAATCTACGGTGGAACCTTCAACTTGCTTGCGGTGACCATGGCCCGTATGGGCATCGAGACGACCTTCGTTTCTCCGCGCTGCAACGATGCGGAGCTCGAAGCCGCGTTCAAACCCAATACCAAGTGCGTTTTTGGCGAGACGATCGCGAACCCTGCGCTCGCGGTATTCGACATCGAGCGATTCGCGCAAGCGGCACATGCGCATGGCGTGCCGCTCATCGTCGATAATACCTTCCCGACGCCTATAAATTGCAGGCCCTTCGAATGGGGCGCAGACATTGTCACGCATTCGACGACCAAGTACATGGATGGCCACGGTTGCGGTGTGGGCGGCGCCGTGGTCGATTCCGGGCATTTCGATTGGACAACTCATGCAGAGAGCTTTCCCGGGCTTACCACGCCGGACGAAAGCTACCATGGCGTGATCTACACAGAGCGCTTCGGGCTCGAAGGCGCGTTTATCACTAAGGCAACCTCTCAGCTCATGCGCGACTTTGGGGCAATCCAATCTCCGCAAAACGCGTTCTATCTGAACCTCGGTCTCGAGAGCCTGCATGTGCGCATGCGTCAGCATTGCGACAACGGTCAGGCGCTTGCCGAATACCTTAACGGACATCCTAAGATTTCGTGGGTGCGCTATCCGGGCCTTCCGGGTGACGAATCCTACGTGCTTGCTCAAAAGTACATGCCGCACGGCACCTGCGGAGTGGTGAGTTTTGGGGTTGCAGGTGGACGTGCCAAGGCGGAGGAGTTCATGGGCAATCTCAAGCTTGCACAGATTGCGACGCATGTCGCCGATGCTCGCACCTGTTGTTTGCATCCCGCCTCTTCGACGCATAGGCAGATGACCGATGCGGAGCTTGAGGCGGCGGGGATCTCTGGCGATCTCGTGAGGCTTTCATGCGGCATCGAGGCAACGCAAGATCTCATCGAAGATGTCGAGCAGGCGTTGGCTGCAATCTAGACTGGGGCAAAAATGGCGCTTTTCCACATATGTGTATAATTTCTCCTTGTAAGTCTCCGCAAAAAAGAAAGGTATTTTGAAATGCCAGACAACACAGAGACGAAAACGAACAGTGTCGAAGACGCACGCGAAGATACTGCACAGGCAGGCAATATAGAGCCTGCTCAACAGGATGCAGTGAAAACAGAAGCGCTGGAATCCCAGGCAGCTCAGGAGACCCAGGAGATCCAAGGGACCCAAGGGACCCAGGAGGCCCAGGAGACCCAGGAGACCCAGGAGACCCAGGAGACCCAGAGCGATATTCAACCGTCTGACCAAGGCCCCTATGGGCAGGCGTCAGATCTCGTCCTCGACGAAATGCCCCAGCCAACGGGCACAGCGCCGCTCGTGCTCGGCATTCTTTCAATTATCTTTGCCGGCTTGGTTGGCCTGATTCTTGGCATCATCGGCGTCGTGAAGAGCAACGAGGTGCTCAAGGCTATGCCGGATAACGGCAAGGCAAAGGGTGGGCGCATCTGCAGCATTGTCGGCATCGTATTCTCTGTCCTGGTGTTTATCGGGACAGCGGTCGCGATTGGTCTTCTTGGTCTGGGCGTTGGCATATTTGGTGGCGAGATTGCCAACGTGAACGCGGTGGCCAACCAGAAACTTGCCGAGATTACCAATCCAAGCGACGCAGAACGTGCGGAAATCGCCACGAATCTCGATACGGCTTTCGCTTCGGGCGCGGGTATTTCGCTCACCGACCTAGGCGTGAGCAGCGCCGATTTTTCGAACTGGCTGTTCGAAGGCACAAGCTATTCCATCACGGACACGCAGCTGAGAACCGAAAACGGAAAGGAAACCGCAACAGTTACGGCAAGCGTCAAGGCGCATAGCATCATGGATATGTCCAAGGTGCTCGAGCAGAAGATCAACGCAATCGACGTGAGCAAGCTGAATGCGACAGAAGAATACCTGTCGGTTATCGGGCAGGCTGTGACCGAGTCCATGCGCGATACGCCCATTGCCACGAAGACCGTCATCTTCACGCTCACAAAGGTCAATGGCACATGGCAGGTCGATCCAGGTGCTGATGAGCGTATTGCCGAGCAAATCTACGCAAGCTAGAAGGTGCTGTAACTTAAGGTCTGAAATGTCGTTATAGGATTCCCATAGGAACTTGTAAATGGCGCTCCCGTATGGGCGGGCCGTAGGGGCGGTCTTTAGGCGGCCCGAACCTGCCCGCCCCCGAACGAACAGAGTCCGGCTCAACGTTAATAGATGCAGATCTTTGTGCGCGCGGTGGTATTGCGCATAATAGTGACCATAGAATCTTCCGACACGGCTACGCAGCCAGCTGTGGATGTCCTGCCGCTGAAGCAATGCAGGAAAATCGCAGAGCCCTTGCCATATACGCGCTCGAGATTGTAGCCAATCACGAGGGAGTAATTGTAGGCGGGGTCGATTTCAATGAGGTGCTCGCCATTGCCGGGATCGGTATAACGCGAATCGACCATGGTGTTATATGTGTCGGGAGCACCGCTCCACCAGAGATAGTCGTTGAGCTTGGTGTATTCGATTCCACCTAGGCCAGGATTGTCAAGAATGCCAAAACCCTCGGTGATGTCGAATGTGCCCGTAGGTGTCTTCCGGTCTCCTTCGCGGACTTTGTCGATACCGTTGCTCCCTACGTAAGCGGGTGTCTCGAGAATCTTTGACCAGCCGTCGCTGTTCTTAGTATGCATCTCAAGAGTTGCATCCGATCCGCCAGCGTATCTGACGAAAATCAGACGATCGCAGCTATCGTCATAACGATACTGCGTTTGCAGCTCCTCCCATCTATTCGCTGGGCCGGAAGATGCGCTGAGCACGCCGTCGTTGTTCGCCCAGAACCATTTGGAATCGCGTTTGACGTATGTGTTGCGTGCAACGTAGCCCTTTTCGCCAAGGCCAAAGTACTGGGTGCCGTCCACCTCAAACCAACCGCTTATCATGGCATGGAGATTCGCGTTGTAGTAATAACGCTGTCCGCCTCCGTCATATGCGCTCGTGATAAGCCAACCTGTTTTTCCGTTTGCAGTGGAGGCGAGCTCGCCCTTGTCGTCAGCCACATAGACATGGCCCGCGAGGTCGTCGTACTTGCCGCGTACTACGGCGCCGCTGCCTGTGGCATAAGCCCACCAGCCAGAGCCCTCACCCGGGTCGACGAGGCGGCTCTTCGCGACCTGGGCGTCCGAGCCGATCCAGTAGCGCTCCAGGCT
>CACZSV010000213.1 GCA_902783925.1 uncultured Coriobacteriaceae bacterium | reverse complement strand
GAAAACCGTGTACAACCTGCCTCCTGTCACCACGATCGAACGCATACGCGCATTTGCACAAAGCGTGCGCATGGTGCGCGCGAGAGCCGCGCTTAGCGCGGCTCTCGATATGGCATGTGGGCATGCTGCCTCCCCTGTCGAGAGCATTATGGCAATCGCCTTTGCACTGCCCATAGACCAAGGTGGATACGGTATGGGAAAACCGCTGCTCAACGCAAGTATCCGCGTGCCTGAACCTATGCGTGATTACCTCTCGCAACAGAATTACTACCCCGACATATACTTCCCGAGCTGCAAGACAGACCTCGAGTACGAAAGCACGGAGTTTCACCTCGATCCCATCACCGCAAATTGGGCGTCCGGCGAGCTTGAGTCGTGGCGCGCTCGCCAAGCTGCCAAAGCCGCCACCGACCGAAAGCGCGCTCGAGAACTCGAATCGCTCGGAGTTCGTGTTATCCCTGTCGTCTGGGACGACATCATACGCCGCGACAACCTCGACAGAATCGCTTGGCTGGTATACCAGCAGGTCGAGAGGCTGCATGGCGAGAACGCTTCCAATCGCATGGAGCAACTTGACTACTACGCGCATCGTCTTGCCCGAGAGCAGCTTCTGGAAGAGCTTATGAGTGGCTAGCGTATGACATCCTCGATGCGCCCCGCTTTTGTCCTGAAGCTAACGCACGCGCATCTCGCGCATCACAAAACTAACACGGACACTTCATGCATTTATCTAGCTTGCTTCACAAAGCTTAGATATGCATAGAGTATGATGCGCCCAATCTTTCGAAAGGATATGCATGGACTATCTTGTTTCGGACATGTGGGATTATTTCATAACCACCGTCTCGGGCACGCTCGAGTACAAGGCGCTTATCGTGCTTGGCATGCTGCTCGCGCTGCTTGTGCTTGTCGTGCCGGGCCGCAAAATCAGCGACCGCGTTGCGTTTGCCGCGCTTGCCGCGTATCTCACGCTTGTGTTTGCCTCGACGGTGCTGCTGCGGACGACCGCGCATGGAGGCGGCGTCTCGCTCGTTCCGTTCTCCACGTACACACAAGCGTTCATCGTGGGCAATCGCACGCTCGCGTTCGAAATCCTGGAAAACATCGTTTTATTCATACCGGCTGGCCTCGCCCTCGGATATCTGTGCCGCAATAGCGGCGCAGGCGCAAGCCTGCTTGCCATCGTCGGAACGGCAATGTTCTCGATGGGCATCGAGTTTCTTCAGTATGTCTACGGAGTCGGCGTGCTCGAGTTCGATGACCTCTTCAACAACACGCTCGGTATCGTCATCGGTTTTGCGGTCGCGCGATTGATCTGCGCACCCTTCACGTCAAAAAAGCCCTCGAATCCAGAGGCTGGCGGCAAGCACGCTCGCAAGCGCGAATGGAACAACAGCCCGCGTGCTGGCGCTGGAAGCGCACGGCAAGCACCCGTTGCAGCAGCGCAGCAAGCGCCCGTTGCAGCAGCGCGGCAAGCACCCGCCGAGACCGCATGGCAAGCTCCTGCGGCGCCTACGCGCCAAGTTCCCGTCGCGGGCAACGCCCCCGGCAACAGTTACGCCTCGAACCCCGGCTCGGACTCCGACTACACGCCCTATGAGCCAAGCTTTCCGGGTGGCCCGTTCGAACCGCGCGATGCATACGGCACAGACAGCGACTACGAGGCCAGCACCCCATATGGCCCCAATCACACACGCAAAATAAACCTGTAGCGGATACGCGATGGTGAGGAGTATGCGGGCCGTCAGGCCCGCGAAGTCGAAGGGCCTCGCAAAGAGTCGCAGCTCAACACGAGATTCCTCGGCTCCGGCGCTGCGCGCCTATCCGAGCATCTCGCGTGCAGCATCCTCCAGCTTTAATAGCAACGCATCTGCACCCGCTGCATCGTCTGCACGAGCAAACAAGTAGCCTTTCACCTTGGGTTCGGTGCCGCTCGGGCGCACGATGACCTTGTTGCCGCCAGCGAGCTTGAACTCGAGCACGTCCGCAGGTGGCAGCATCTGCGCACCCGCATCACCACGCCCGCCTGTAATTGGCATCGCGGCACCTTGCGCATAGTCGATACATTCCTCGACCGCGAGCCCCGCGATCTCGTCTGGCTGTTCAGCGCGCAGCCTCGCCAGAATCTGCGCCATCTTCGCTTCGCCACTCGCGCCTGGATACGCCAAGGTCAGCAAGCCGTTCTTGAAGTAGCCGTAACGCTCGTAGAGAGCCTGCATCGCGTCAACCAGGTCCATCCCACGCGAACGGTACCAGCGCGTCATCTCGCAGATGAGCATCGAGGCGACGACCGCATCCTTATCGCGCACGTGCGTGCCTGCCAGATAGCCATAGCTTTCTTCGAAGCCAAAGAGAAAGCGCTCGGCCTCGCCCGCTGCCTCGAGCAGGCCAATCTGCTCACCGATAAACTTGAATCCAGTGAGCGTGCGCCGCAGCTCGAAGCCGTGATGCTCCACTAGAGCATCGGCCATGGCCGAAGAGACAATCGTGGTCGTAACCACTTTGCTGCGGAGATCCTCCCCGCGCGACGCAAGCATCTCGCACATGTAGTCAACGAGCAGGATGCCCACTTCGTTACCGGTCAGCAAGACGGGCTCGCCGCCCTTGACCACGGCGATTCCCACGCGGTCGGCATCGGGGTCGGTGGCGAGCAGCAGGTCTGCCTGCTCACGAGCTGCAAGCGCAAGCCCGCGCTCGAGAGCCTCGCGAATCTCCGGGTTCGGATACGGGCATGTAGGGAAATTCCCGTCCGCCACGGCCTGCGCCGACTCGACCACCACATCGTGCACGCCAATTCGCTTGAGAATCGCTAAAACGCATTCGAGTCCCGTACCGTGCAGAGGCGTGTAGACAATCTTGAGCTCGCCTGCGCCCTCGCCTACCGAAGCTGCCTGACAGCCATCGAGAAAACGCTCGAGCACGGCGTCGTCAATCCAGCTCGCCATACCCTGCTGCAGCGCT
>CACZSV010000212.1 GCA_902783925.1 uncultured Coriobacteriaceae bacterium | reverse complement strand
GCAAATGCATCTGCCCAAACAGACCCCTACGCGAACAGCACGCAGCAAGATCAACCAGGCGCGCAATACACGCAGACAACGTATATCTACAACACATACCAGACGTCGTACCCGCGCGATGACAGCGGTGGATTGCTGCTGGCTGCGTTCATATTCAACTTGATTACGACCATCGGCGTGGCCATTCTCATCATCCCGCTTGCATGGTGCATCCCCATGACCGTCCATTCATATGGCGTCTACAAGGGCACCAAGCCGAATACGGTCGGCTTTGGCGTTTGCACGCTCATATTCCTAAGCCTTATTGGCGGTCTTCTGATGCTCGTTGCAGAAAAGGACGCCTAGACGCGCCCATGACGAAATCGCGACGGGAGCTGAAACGCCTCTGCCGCTGCTGAAGAATACGGAAGTCGATTACGCATCATGAGTCGGCATGACGTTCTTCGTGACTCATGCGTACCGGGTCTCAGCTATCCCTCAGCTGCTCTGCAAATGCACGCTCTTCGTCTGTTAGCCATGCGTCATCGAGCAAATCGGGCCGAAGACGAGCGGTTTTCTCGATAGCCGCCTTGCGCCGCCATTCGCGCACTTTGGCATGGTCGCCGGAAAGCAGCACATCGGGAACCGTGAGCCCGCGATATTCGGCAGGACGCGTGTACTGCGGATACTCGAGCAAACCCTGCGTGAACGATTCGTCGACAGCACTGGCTTCGTCGCCTAATGCGCCGGGAAGAAGCCGGCACACGGCGTCGGTTACGACCATCGCGGCAAGTTCGCCGCCCGTGAGCACATAATCCCCCAGACTGATGCAGCGATCCGCCAGCGTGTAGACGCGCTCGTCAAAACCCTCGTAGCGTCCGCAAACCATGAGCAAGCGCTCGTGGCCTGCAAGCTCACTTGCCATGCTCTGATCGAAGGGCTGTCCCGTTGGCGTAAAAAATATTACGAGTGGCTTAGGCTCGGTAGACACGAGCTCGTCGAGCGCTTCGAAGATGGGCGGGCAGGTCATGAGCAGACCCTGACCGCCCCCAAAGGGCTCGTCATCTGTGCTGCGATGCTTATCGTGAGTCCAATCGCGCAGATTGTGCGCTTTGAATTCGAGTATGCCTTTCTTGCGCGCCCGTCCGATAATCGAGGTCGACATAGGCACTTCGAACATGTCGGGGAACACCGATAGCGTCTCGACAAGCATACGTCACTCCCCTACCAATCCATCCATGATGCGCGTCGCGATGGGCAGCGCCACATCTTCGGGTATCTCCAAGACCACGTCTTCGATGACGGGAATGAGGACCTCGCCATATGCGCCCTGGACAACCCAGACGTCGTTTGCCGGCGTGCAGATGAGTTCCTCGATGACGCCAAGCTCGCCGTAGCGCTCGTCGTGCACGACACGACCGATTTCCTCGAGATAGTCGGCGCTGTCTTCGAGACGGATGTCCGAAACGCGTGCCAGCAAGTAGCGCCCCGCAAGATCTTCTGCCGCATCTATAGAATTCACGCCCTCGAATCTGACGCGGTATGCGTCTGGCGTGCTTTCCTGGACACGCTCCACCACGAGCTCACGCGGCCCGGAAATAGTTGGAGGGACAACAAAAACATCTAATCCTTCATGCAAAGCGAAGGGAAGGCCATCGGCAGCACGTGCCATGACCTCCCCTTCGAGCCCACGCGTCTTTACCACATGGGCGACAAGTTCGTATTGTGCGCTTCGCACGGCGTCCACTTACGCGAGCTCAACCTCGACGCGGAAGCCTTCTTGCGATGCAGCCGCACGGGCAAGCGTGCGGATTGCCTTGATGATGCGCCCCTGACGACCGATGACCTTGCCGATATCCGACTCGTCGACGGAAATCTCGACGTAGAGCTCGCCGTTTTCCTGGTCTGTGCCGGTTACGGTCACGCTTTCCGGATTATCGACAATCTGCTCGACGAGCGAGCGGACGAGGGCGGTCACATCTTCAAACGACTGGACCATAGATTACTCTTCCTCAGCTGCCTCTTCGGCCTCAGCCTCTTCTGCAGCAGCAGCTGCTGCCTCTTCAGCGGCCTTCTTGGCTGCTTCCTCGGCGGCCTTCTTGGCTGCTTCTTCTGCAGCTGCCTTGTTCGCAGCGGTCTTATCTGCGATGCGCTTTGCAAGCTTGGCGGGAAGCTCCTCGCCCTTTACGCCCGCGATGATCTTTGCGACACGATCAGATGGCTGCGCACCCTTGGCGATCCACTCGTCGACCTTCTCGATATCGAGATCGATGACAGACGGGTTGCCGTTCGGGTCGTAGGTACCGACCTGCTCGATGATGCGACCATCGCGCTTCTTGCGCTGGTCAGCGACAACGATACGATAGAACGGACGCTTGTGGGCACCATGACGTGCCAGACGGATGACTACCAAAACTTCTCCTTCAATCTTTCGCCTGCACCTATTGCAGGCGCATAAAATTGAGACCTAGTGCGATGACGGGTCGCACACGAACCGACATTGTATCGCAAATCAAGCAGCTTAGACTATAGATTTTCTATATTCATGTCCCGTATTATCATTCCGTGGTCAGCGTGTGAATTTTTCTAGTCATTATGTGTGAAAACGGGTATATTTCGGTATTGCTATGCGCACTTGTCGTATATCCCTATTTCACTGATTCGATAATAACCACGGGGGAATGATGACTGATATCGCTCAGCCTCAGCAAAGCGGGTTCCGAACAAAGCTCGATAACCTTACTTTGGAGGCTTCTGAGATTCCCGTTGCTCCGCTTGGTCCATTTGGTGACATACCGGCAGCATATGCAATATTCAAGGCGACAATCAATGCGCGCACCGGCAAGACAGAGAGATCGTATTACATATACGCAAGTCCAGAATACTGCCGTTTAGTACATTGCAAGGCCGAAGAGATAGTCGGCTGCTCTCATTTGGAGGTCGTTAAAAGCGAGCATCCCGAATGGATCGAGGCATCCGCTAAAGCCGTGACGAGTGGCGAGGCTTCGAGCGGAATTTTTTTCAGTCAGATCACGAATGGCTGGGTCAGCTACAGGATTGCACCGGCTCAGATAGACGACCACTTTGTCTTTGCGTTTGTTCCCGTTGACGAACAAGAGCGCGAACGCCAAATGACAATTGATGCCAAAACGTCTCTGATCACATCGGAACTGCTTGCGACCATGGCACGTGAACGAGGCTATAACGCTGCTCTCAACGGCATGCTCGAGAGAATGGCCAAACTGCTGAACGCCGATAGGCTCAGCATCTTCGAATGCTACGGAAGCGAGACTAAGAATACATTCGAATGGTGCGCCGAGGGAATCAAGCCCCAACTCGGAGCAGTCAGTGGATTATCAAGGGACGTTTTGAAGGCCTGGTTCAGAAGCGTAGACGACGAGCCTTTCGCGCTCGTCCCAGATACAGCGGTTATCGCGCGCTTCAGCATGCCCTTGTATGAATGGTGCGTGGAAACCGGCGTGAACAACCTCATGGCAACGCCGTTCTTCAACGAAGGGGAGATTGTCGGTTTCCTCGGGGCATACAATTACCGCATCGATGGATCCGTCGATATCAGCAGGGTGTTCAAGGCCATTTCCTCGTTTGTGGGAGCCAGAATAGAAAATCACCGGCTCATGAAGAATCTGGCATGGGCCAGCGAACATGATCCGCTTACTGGCTTGCTCAACAGGCGCGGCTCCAAAGCGATTCTTTCCAAATTCCTCGACGACAACCCGAATAGCCCGCTGTGCATTGTGCTCATCGACCTCGACGACCTTAAATCGATTAACGATCACTACGGTCATTCCGCAGGCGATAAAGCGCTTCAGGCAGTCGGCGAATCTATCGAAAGCATTTTTCCACAAAGCGCTATTTTGAGCCGCAGTGGCGGAGACGAGTTTCTCATCGGACTTACTGGAGAAGATGCCGATTTCGCAGATGAGCTCGTGAGGAGCTATTCGGAGCTCGAAAAGAAGTACGAGCACGAGGGCGTGACGCGCGCAATAACGACTTCGATAGGCTATGCGCTCTTTCCTGACCAAGCCGCCACGTTCAAAGAGACATTCTCGAAAGCCGATGCCGCATTATATTCTGTGAAACGCAGCGGCAAGGCGGGATTTGCCAAATATGACCCGAGTATGAAATAGCAATTCCCCATAAGACAATGGGCCCCACCTTTGAGGAGCCCATTGTTTGTACCAGGGTAATTAGTACTGAGTTTTTGCTTCGAGGGCCTTGCGTGCCCCAGTGACTACATCAACAATACGAGATACGGCATCATCAACGGAAATCTCGCATTTCTCGTTTGTAGAGCGGTCCTTGAACTCGATAACACCGTTCTT
>CACZSV010000211.1 GCA_902783925.1 uncultured Coriobacteriaceae bacterium | reverse complement strand
TGAACAAGCGGGTGATAAGCTCCGTGAAGTTCGACGGCAGACTCCGGACGGGGGTGAACGCCTCCACGATGCGGTCCTCGAAGCCCTCGAGAACCCGCGGGTCATACCAGGACCAGTCCCAGGACGGCTTGAGGAAGGAGAAGCGCTGGGCGCAGAGTAATTGGGCGAGCAAGGGGTTCTCGCATAAATCCCAAATTGAGAGGTTTTTGAACGGGAAGCCGAAAGAACCGTCGTAGTCGAAAATGGGCGCCGCGCGACATTCACTCGAGTCGACCCGGCGGATGGCACCGAAATTGCCCGGGTTGAAGTCCATGAGCAACGCAAGACTTGAGAAGCACGCCAGCCGGGCCACGTGCGCCGACGCATTTTCGACGCCGAAGGCAGCATAGGCGCCGATGCTGGCATCGCATGTCTCCACCGTGACGCCATCCCCGTTCAAGCCGAGGTTTTCTGGCAAGCCCACCATCGCAAAAAGCCGATTCCCGTCGATGAGCTCCTCATCGGCGCCCAACATGAGCGGGCTGATTGAGCAGGGTCTGCTGTAACGCTCCACTATATCCATGGGGACGTAACAGCTCTCGTCGAAAAGCTCGGTACACAAATCGGACGCGAGCTTGGCCCCTACAAGCTCGGAACCGTCGAAATAGATCGCCGCCTTGACGAGTGAAATGTTATCACCGTCACGTTCCCATGCCTTGACAGTGTGACCGGACGTCGTAACTTCGGGGACATCGGGCGAACAGGCCGCCAAGCTGGCATAGTCACCTGAGAGGACAGCCGCGCCGAACTCCGGGTCCCATTCATTGTCGAAGAAGTTGATATCCTCCCAGCGCTCAGCGCTGCCGGGAACGCGATACCAGAACTGGTCGGAAAGGGACAAGCCGTGTCCCCTGAGTGCGAGGTCGACGGGCGATTCCGCCCCGAATGCCGCGAGGACGTCGCCTTTGTCCTCGCGTATGGGCGAGATGGCGCGTCGTTCGACAAGCTTGGCAAGAACCCTGTTACCGTTTTGACGGGTCAGCCCTGCGGAAGCGGCGAAATCGTCGCTTACTGTATCGATGATGTTTACCTCTCCTGTCGCCGGTTCGACCTCAAAGTCGACCAGCTCCCGATCGCGTTGCATGAGTGTACGTCTGATCAAGATTCCCTCATCCTTCCGCGAGTCCTATCTCTGAATATTGCGCATCGGCGGCAACTTTCGGCGCAATCCCACCTGATCCAAACGCTTGGAGATGAGCCCCTGTCAAGTGGGGCTCCCCGTGGTCTTTCGCGTATTATAGTTTTGAATCGACGCCGCGAGGCGCCTCGTTTTTACATCGCTACCACGTGGAGCCGCACTTGTCACATCTAGCTGTTTCGCATGCAGCTAGCCGAGCATCTCGTTGCATTTTTGGGACATCCAACTAAGAGGGTGTATTTACGGTGTCCTGTTTAGTGTCCTAAACAAAAGCAGGTAGACGGAAATGCCATCTACCTGCGTCTTTTATGGTGGGCGTTACTGGGATCGAACCAGTGGCCTCTTCCGTGTCAGTACGGATTAGTGTGTTGACCTGTGATTATGTGTGTTAATCTGTGTTGCATTCAAGCAGATAACGTATGCGTCCATGGCCGCTTGAATTCGTCTATGTAAATCTGTGCTGTGATAGTTCCGTGACAGCAACCCTCTTGCTAATTCTCGAAAGCAGCGACATGTGCCTGCAGCAATTCAAGCATATTCATTAGAGTAATCTTGTTGTGTCCCATGTGCGTACATCGGTGTAGCCTACTCGCGAAAGTACCGCTCTCTTTTTCTCTTCTTTGAACTGAACAGCGTAGGTGTTGCCCGCAATGAAATACTTGAGGCTTGCTTTTCCAAGCTCTCCGTTTTGCAAATAGTATAGTTCAGCGTTGACGCCATCTGTCATGGCGTATCGTCGGCCTGCGCCGCCACAAGCTGTTCCGCTTGCTCGTATTGCTTCCCAAGGCCGAAAAAAGAATCCGGAATCCCATTCCCCATTCAGGGCCCTCTTCCGCTTATACTGCATCGGAGATGTCATCATCTTAACAAAATCCAATGGAGTGTAGAACTCGGCACCTTCCACCCCATTACAGCAAATAGCAGCCTGATTGGCCTCGTCGACATTGTGGATATGTGCGATACGTGCAGGTTTTACTGTCCATAGAATTGCGCATCGTGTATCATTCTGATTAAATTTGATTGCGCACCGTGTCTTCGATTGGAGATAGCCCATGTTGCAGCGGAAAGCCTACGACAGCCTCTTGGCATGGAAGCACAACAGCAACGGTTCATCCGCGCTTCTCATAGAGGGCGCGCGGCGCGTCGGCAAGAGTACGCTCGTCGCGGAGTTCGGTCGGCGCGAGTACGAGAGCTGCCTCTTCATCGACTTCAACGAGGCCGAGCGGGAGGTCATCTCGTACTTCGAGGACTACCGCAGCGATCTCGATACGCTGTTCCTCTACCTTTCAACCTATTATCGTGTGGAACTTCACCGCCGACGCACCCTTGTGGTCTTCGACGAGGTCCAGCTCTGCCCGCAGGCACGTTCGCTCATCAAGTATCTCGTGGCAGACGGCCGCTACGATTACATAGAAACAGGCTCCCTCCTTTCCATAAAGCAAAACGTGAAAGACATCGTGATCCCCTCGGAGGAAGACGCCCTTCAGCTCGACCCGCTCGACTTCGAGGAGTTCCTGTGGGCCATGGGCGAGCGGCAGCTCGCCGAGCTCATAAGAATGAAGTTCGATAAGCTCGAGCCCTTGCCCGACGGGCTCCATCGCAGGGCAATGGGCCTGCTTCGCGAGTACATGCTCGTGGGGGGCATGCCGAAGCCTGTGTCCACCTATGTCGATAGGCGCAAGTTCGCCCCTGTCGACGAGGAGAAGCGCCGCATCATCCAGCTCTACCGCAACGACATCGCGCGGTTCGCACGGGGCTACGAATACCGTGTCGTGTCGGTATTCGACGAGATTCCCGGCCAGCTATCCAAGCACGAGAAGAAGTTCACGCTCAGCTCGCTGGGCAAGAGCGCGCGCATGCGCAACTACGAGGAGGCCTTCTTCTGGCTCTCGGATGCCCGCATTGCAAATGTATGCTATGCCGCGTCAGAGCCAAGCGTGGGCCTTGCGCTCAACCGGGACTCGTCTTCGCTCAAGTGCTACATGGCAGACACAGGGCTACTGCTCACGCTCGCTTTCGCTGACGGGCGCCAAACGAGCGAGGATGTATACCGTTCCGTTTTGCGGGGCGACATCGGCCTCAACGAAGGGATGCTCACCGAGAACCTCGTCGCGCAGATGCTCGTCGCGTCGGGCCACAAGCTTTATTTCTACTCCCAATCGGGCAGGAGGGGTAACGAGGAGCGCATGGAGATCGACTTCCTCATCGTCGAGCCCTATGCCAACGCGGCGGGCAAGCCGCGTGTGAGCCCCATCGAGGTCAAGTCGCCCAAGCAGTACGGAACCACATCGCTCGACAGGTTCAAGGATCGTTTCGGAAAGCACGTGGGTGCCCAGTATGTGCTGCACCCGAAGCAGTTAAAGCGCGAGGGGGAAAGGGCGTTCATGCCCCTTTACATGGGGTTTTGCCTTTAAGAACCGTGTTCGATTCCGACCCGTAAAAGCTGTAAAAGCTTGCCGGGAAGAAGCCGGCAGATGAGGTCCGAGGGCTTTAGCAGACAGGCCGATACATTATGCCAGGGGTCGTGTGATTCGACACGCTAACCTTCCGGCTTCTTCGCCTTCTGCGTCTCCCGATGGACCGCGGGGAAAGGGGTGCGGCCTGGGCCTGCTTGACTGAATCCACCTCTTCAGCGACGGCAACGGGCGCACCGCCAGGCTCCTCATGATGCCTTCAAGGCGAGAGCGACGTATATGCTGGTGATCTTATAGCCCATCATCTGCAAGACATGTCGGTCTGGGTGTTCCTGGAGGTTGTCGATTTCGGGACGTTCGTCGACTTCCTGTTCCGTCTCGTTGACATCTGGGTGCTTTGCGGGCGATAACGACCTGACATGAAAAACCTTCGGGTTTGTAGGGGCGAGGTCGCGAAAGCGGTCTCGCCCCAGTTTTTGTGCCTCGGTCAGGCTTAATGACCTGAAGAAGCCCCACGCCGACCATCGCTGCGGGGTAATCGTCTAGTTGCGCCTGCGCCTGCGGGCCACGAATGCCAGCGCCGCAGCGGCCAGTGCCACGAGGGCTATGGTTGCGAAAACCGCATACATCGCGACGTCGCCGGTCTTGGCGAGGTTGGACCCGCCCGCTCTAGCTGTACTGGCTGTACTGGCTGAGTTGGTGGAGTTGCCCTTCGCGACAATGGTGGCGGTCACCGTCTGCACCTCGGAGTCGGCATGGCTCGCATCGCCGGCCACCTTGTAGTAGACCGTGTACTCGCCCGGATCCGTCGCGGTAGGCAGCTCGGCGGCGTACGTCTCCCCGTCGAGCGAGTACAGCATGGTGCCGCCGCTGGCTGCGCCTGCCGTCACCAGCTCCTGGGGCTTGCCGGTGTAGGAAAGCTTCTT
>CACZSV010000210.1 GCA_902783925.1 uncultured Coriobacteriaceae bacterium | reverse complement strand
CTGCCAAGGTGCTCGGCTGGGCTACGCTCACCTCAGCGTCGCATCAAGCAAGCGAGCGTCCCTCTTCTGATCAAGCTCTGGTCGTCTTACAATCCAGTCCCGCGGCAAACGAGAGGCCGATTCTTGCAGCACACTGCATAGCTCTCCAGCGGCTATACTATGCACAGGCTACGAAGGGGGGACTATGAACAGGAAACTCACGGCACTACTCGTCTGCATCTGCTTGGCATCTTTCATGGCTCTTGTCGCATGCTCGGGTGGCTCGTCATCCTCCTCAGGGTCGTCTGCATCGAGCTCTTCGGCCTCGAGCGCTGCTTCATCGAGCCAGGCTTCGCTCGCGAACCCCTGGTCACAAGCCGCAAGCGCACAGGAGGCGGCGCAAGGTGCCGGCGTAGGGACATTCGGCACGGGCTTCGAAACCGAATACGCAGATCTTGGCAAGCCATTCACTGTCACCTATCAGTATATGGATGGCATCGCCGAAGCAAGGGTCGAGTTCCCTGCATCGCAGGTTGTCGTACGAAAGGGTGTAGCGTCGAAAGGCGATGATATATCCGGCGATTACAACTCGTATGCGCATACATGGACCGAGGATTTCGATGGGGTCTCCGTCACCTGCCAGGGCAACCGTCAGGGAGATGCCACAAAAGCCACGTGGAGCGACGGAACGTATAGCTATTCTACGGACGTGCGCGGACTTGGTGGAGATTCCGATTTCGGTCTTAATCACGATCGTCTGGCCGTTTTCATGCGGGTTCTGAAGTAGAAGCTCGCTATCGACACGCTATGTGGCTGAGCGATCGGATTACCCTATAGCTATATATAGGAGACGTGTATAACGTTTTATCTTTTCCTAGTAATTCGCTAGGTTTAGAATACGTGCCTGTCGCAGCCCATTACATCCATTTGGAAAGGAAATAGACCATGACACAACCAAAGGTACTCGACACCAATATCGCGCAAAACGTCATTGAGCTCATTGGCAATACGCCGCTTTTGCAGCTCAATCGATTCGCGGAGAAGAACGATCTTGCCGGTACCATTCTGGCCAAGCTCGAATATCGTAACCCGGCTGGCTCAGTTAAGGACCGCATTGGTTATTCGCTCATCGCCCAGGCAGAAAAGGACGGCATTCTCAAGCCGGGCGGCACCATCATCGAGCCGACGTCTGGTAATACCGGAATCGCCCTGGCTGCATATGGCGCAGCGCTTGGCTATAAGGTTATTATCGTTTTGCCCGATAATCTCTCGATCGAGCGCCGCGCGCTTATCCGTCAATACGGTGCCGAGCTCGTTCTTACGCCGGCAGCCGATGGCATCAAGGGCTCCATTGCCAAGGCCGAAGAGATTCATGCCGCAACGCCTAACTCCTTCATTCCGCAGCAATTCGAGAATCCGGCGAACCCCGCAATCCATGCAGCGACCACGGCAGAGGAAATCTGGCGAGACACAGCTGGTCAGGTCGACATTGTCGTCGGCGGCGTTGGCACTGGCGGTACCATCAGCGGCATCGGTCGCGCGCTGAAGCCGCGCAAAGATGGACTCAAGTTTGTCGCCGTCCAGCCCACCGAGTCCCCCATCCTCGACGGCGGCCAGCCTGGGAAGCACGGCATTCAGGGCATCATCCCTGGCTTCGTCGCCAAGAACTATGACGCCGATGTTATCGACGAGGTAATCTCTATTGCCACCGATGACGCCATTGCAACCTCGCAGGAGCTGGCGCGCACTGAAGGCGTGAACACGGGCATCTCGTCTGGCGCTGCGCTGGCTGCTGCTCGAGTGCTTGCTGCACGTCCCGAAAACGCCGGCAAGAAGATTGTCGCCATCCTCCCAGACACTGGCGAGCGTTACCTTTCCACCGCCCTCTTTCCCAAGGTCGACGAATAGTCAAAACGAAGCATTCTGATCTCCATGCGCGGTGGAAGCGAGGGTCCGAGGCAGCTGCCTCGGACCCTCGCTGTTGAATCAGGGACTGTAGGATCCTTTCTCCTCCATAACCCAATCAGAACTGACATATTAAGCGTCACTGGGGTCTTCTTCTGCTGCGGGGGTGGGGTGACGATGTGGGGCTGCCCCTCCGAGCTCACTTCAGAGGGCCGCCTCGCTTACGCCGAGTCGTTCACAACTCCTGTCTGCCCATTCGTCGCTCGTTCCACCCGGTTGCATCACGGGCAACTAGACTGGCATTTTTATAAGGCTTGAACTGCGACGACGTCTTGATGTACCAACACGTTTTGTCCACCCTTCTAGTTGGAGGCGCTCAACTAGACAGGGGTATTTACAGGGATTGAACTGGGGAGACGGACATAATTACCAACGCGTTTTGTCCTTTAACCCTATACTCGCGTTCGGAACACAAGACAGTAGTAAGGGCGGAAATGTGCTGGCCTAAAGCACCTTTCCGCCCCTATACGCTTCGCTTATTTTGGGGGTCCACGAAGCAAGTTCTAGGAAGTCATTGACTGATACCAGTATAAGATACAATCTATTAGCAGTTCAAGACCAATCGCCACATTTTTTAAACTATTTCTTATTGTCTGCTATTGGATACCATCATATAATTTCACCAGCGCTTAAACCCATTTTTCTCTGAAAGGACTCGATTATGGAAACGTATTACAATCCAGCTGATCTTGCGAATTTCTCCGGAGATGGAGTTGGTCGTGCTGCAAGCGATTTGTGGGACAAATATATGGCATATTACGGCTCTGTGTTCGAAGACGGCGCTTTGACCAAACGTGAGAAATCGCTTATCGCGCTTGCTGTTGCGGCCGCCGTGCAATGCCCGTACTGCATCGATGCATACACGAACTCGTGCCTGCAGCAAGGTTGCGACGAGGATCAGATTTTCGAAGCCTTCCATGTGACGAATGCCATCCGCGGCGGCGCAGCTCTTGCCCATGGCGTGCAAGCGCTCAACGTGATAGAAGACCAGGAACTGTAGGCGCAGCATTTTCGGACGGCCTTGCGCCCGCAACTGTGGAAGGGGAGCTGTATGGCCACTGTTCAAGAGGTAATGGACGCTCGTGATTCATTCGAGGAACTCGTGCCTGCCGAGTTCAGAATCACGAACTCCCAACTGCATACCTTGCAAGTGAACGTTGGATATAAATGCAATATCGCATGCAGGCATTGCCATTTGCAATGCGGGCCAAACCGCACGGAAGTGATGAGCCATGAGGTCATGCAGGCCTGCTTGGACGCATACAAAACCGTTGGTTTTACGTCGATGGATGTAACTGGCGGTGCACCAGAAATGCATCCCGAGCTCGAATGGTTCTTGCGCGAGGCACACAAGCAGGGCGTTAGTCTCATTGTGCGCACAAATCTCTGTATCCTGGCAGACCCGGCGTATGCGCATTTTGCTGCTCTATATGACGAGCTCGGGGTGACGCTGTATGCGTCGTTGCCGTATTACAGCGCGCGCAATGTCGACAAAATTCGCGGCAGGGGCACCTTCGATGCAAGTATCGAGGGGCTCAGACTCCTTAACGAACAAGGCTTTGGTACAGGCAAGCACACTATCGTGCTCGTGTTTAACCCGAGCGGCGCGACAATGCCGCCTGCTCAGGCGTCGATGGAGCTCGAATACAAACGCAGGCTCGAAGCTGACTTTGGGGTACATTTCGATAGTCTCGTGTGCATCGCGAATAACCCGAGCGGGCGTTTTGCCGAGGCGTTGAATGCCAAGGATAAGCTGGGCAAATATCTTGATAGACTGATTGCGGCGTTTAACCCGGGTACGCTTGAGGGCATGATGTGCAGAGATCAGCTGAGCGTCGATTATCAGGGCGCGCTGTACGACTGCGATTTCAATCAGGCGCTCGGGCTCAAGATAAGGCCAGAGCTCACTATATTCGATCTAGCCCGAGATGGTGCCAAGGTTAGGGAAGTTGTCTTTGCGAACCATTGCTATGGATGCACCGCGGGCGCCGGCTCGAGTTGCGGCGGCGAGACGGCATAGGCTTCAGAACTCGATTTAGGCTCATCCAGAATTGACATTGCATGGTCCAGGGATACGGGCATTAGATAGGGGCGCTCCTTGAAGCGTCCCTACATGCAATGTTGATCGACCACTTTGCATCCCAGCACGTTATTTCTTCTATTTCGAGCATTATTAAGTTTTGTCATAGACGCAAACTGGCCCAGTCTGAAAAATCACACTACACGTTGAGGGCAATTCGGCAGTGCGATTTGCTCTGCTGCGGACATTCACCTCGTGCCCGATTCGAGCTTCGCTATTTGCCGCGCGGAAAGAGGGAGAGCGCAACGATAAACGAGAGCAGATGCATCGCCGCGCCGCCCACTAAAACGGGGAAGAATCCAGCGGCGTCTGCAACGAGTCCCCATGCAAAAGCGCCAATGCCGACCCCCAAGTCGTTTGCGAGATAGAACATGGCATTGGCCGCGCCCCACCGCTCGGGAGGCGTGTTCTTTACCGACATCGAACTGAGCAGCGGAAAAGAAAAGCCCATCGAAATACCGAAAAACACACCGCTCGCATAGAGCCAGTATTCATTCTGGGCGAATGCCATCATCAAGAACATGACAATACCGCATGCAACCGTCGTGAAGAAGAGCGCTCGAGGCGGAACGATGTCGAGCAGGCGCCCGCCGAGAAAACGTGTGAGAGTCATCGCGATTGCTCCGATGAGAAAGAAGAGCCCCGCATTGGGGAACCCGAGCTGCTCGGCGTAGAGAGCTGTGTAGCTGGTGGGAATTGCGAAGCCAAGGCAGATGATGAGCATCGGAATCGCTCCGACAAAAGCACGCTTCTCAATGAAGTTGGATAGGAGCGGGTACTTTTTTGTTTCAGTGCCTTCTTGTGTCTGAGATGCAGGCTCGCCTTCGCTGGCTGCTCGCTGTCTGCGCGCCGCAAGGAGGCGGTATTCCGATGTCTTGGGAAGCCTCTCGGGATGCTTCTCGTAATTGCAGCAGGAAACGAGGATGGTCAGAACGGCGCAAACTCCTGCCGCTCCAGCGAATAGACTTTCGGGAAATACGAGCGAGCAGAGAAAAATGCCAAAAGCGGGGCCAACGGCCATACCAAGCGATTGCCCGAGCGTGTAATAGCCTATGCCCTCGCCAAGACGTTCGTGAGGAAGCACATCGGCGGCGGCGGTCGAGCTTGCGGTTGTTACACAGGCAAAGCCAAAGCCTTGCATTGCGCGAAAGGGAATCTGCGGGATGAGCCCAGGGAAAGGGATTGCAAGGACGGTGCCGGCGAGCATGAAGGCGGCGCCGAAGACCATGACGCGCCTGCGTCCCATGTTGTCGATAACGTGCCCGGATGCAAGCCGGGCAATAGCAGCGCATGCTGAGAACACAAGAATGAGAGAGCCTGCATATCCCGTGTTTCCGCCGACATTTGCAATGTAGAGCGGCGTGCCATTGTTGAGCGCCTGGCATGCCATAAAGGCAAAAAGTGCAATTCCAAGTGTCAACGAGAAGTCAGCTGTCCAAAGGCGGGGCTTTGTATGAGCCATTTCCTTATTCGGCACAGGTGTCCTTTCATTTCGTAAGCGAAGGGAATTATATCCTTATGAGCGCGGGAGAAAAATGCGCGAGATTGCTTGCGGGCTTATTCACCCTTGCAGGTTCATAAAAAGACGGATGCGCATGTGAACACTATTGTCTCTCAAAAAGATGAAGCATTCTAAGCCTCTCTAAGGGGGTTTCCGAGGCGGGCTCGACCCAGAAGACCTTCTGGAAAATGATTCAAAATGTGCCGATATGCCACCGGTGGCGTATTGGCACTTTTAAACCCGCAGGTCAAACGGTGCAAAAAAAGGTGCCAATACAGCACGGGGCGGAGAGCGCATTCGTTTTGTGAGGCCTTGACCTGCAGTTGTATAGAGAAGTATACAAGGCCGCTTCATGAAAAAACGTCTCACAAATTTATATGGAAAAATAATAAATGCAGGAAAAATCTATTCATGATGCTAGAAAAGGGGCTGCGGTGGAAATCCTGGACCAAAAGAGACAGGAGAAACCACATGTACACAATCGAGCAGAAGAGAAGGGCCATAGAGCTGTT
>CACZSV010000209.1 GCA_902783925.1 uncultured Coriobacteriaceae bacterium | reverse complement strand
TCTCCCACAGAAACCACCGAAGAGCCTATTTTTTTCGTGTATACGCAGTGCGCGTGCGCTATGTGTGTTGGCACGGTTTCAGGCTCGTCCATCTGCTGACAAAAGCTCGCCGAGGTCCTCTTCGGACAGCTCGACGCCCTCGGTCTCCGCTAGCTTCATCAGCTCTTCGGCGGTCTCGCACGCTTCGACTTTTTTCTGCATTTCAGGACTCAGATCATCAAGTTTCATTTCGATCCTCCTTCGGTCACTTAGCCCCTGCTTATTATAGATTAGTGGCATGAGGAAAATGGCCAGCGCCAGAAACGCCGCAGGCTTTGCTTCATGTCGGTCCCCGACGCACCACTGCGTATCATCCGTAAGGATTCTAGCGAGGCACCCGTCTATTATCTCAGATGCGAATTGAGCTTGCGTTCACGAGCCATCGTCGATGAATGCTCGTGCCCTGGATACACCCGCGTATCATCGCTCACATCGATAAACTTATTCACGAGCGTATCGACCATGGCGCGCTGGCTTCCATCGACAAAATCTGTACGCCCGTGCCGGCCGTCGGCAAAAAGCGTGTCGCCCGAGAAGAGCGTTTGCTGTTCTGCACAGTACAGGCAAATCGATCCTGGTGTATGGCCAGGCGTTTCGATGACCTTGAAAACACACTCCCCCACGGTCACTTCGTCGCCTTCGCTCAATCGCCTGTCGATACGGGGAGCGCCGTGTCCGCGATCGATATCGAAGCTATCGAGACGCGAGACGCCATCGACGCGATCGGCATCTTTTTGAGACATGGCAGCTCGGGCGCCCGTCGCTTCTTGCAGAGCAGACAGCGCGCTCAGATGATCCCAGTGGTAGTGGGTCACAATGATTTCCTTGATTTCACGCCCAGCGAGCGCGTCCATGATGAGCAGAGGCTGATCGCCGGGGTCGATGACAATAGTCTCGCCGGCGTCCTCGACAATATAGCAATTGGTTTCAATTGGACCGACAACGCAAGTATCTATCTTCATGAAGCTCGCCTTTTCTTTTTATCCGCCTTCGGTGAACTACCCGGCAGCATGCGCGATGCGCCGAAGACGCCGTCGATGAAGGTGACGTCTTTAAGAATCTGGTCGATGGTTGACATATTAGAGACCTCGAAGAGAAAACGCATTTCGACGATGTCATCTTTATGAGTTGTCGTGGAACTCGATAGGATGTTCACACCACTATCTGCGAGGAACATGACGATATCCTGCAGAAGCCTCATGCGGTCGATTGCCTCGATGAATATCTCGACCTGATACGTCGATTCGCTTTCATCTTCCCATGCCACATCAATCATACGCTCGGGGTCGCTTTTGAGATCAGCCGCGTTCGGACAATCGGCGCGGTGAACGGAAACGCCGCGTCCGCGCGTGATAAAGCCGATGATATCGTCGCCGGGAAGTGGGTTGCAACACCTCGAAAGACGCACGAACACGTCATCGAGGCCTCTCACCACGACACCGGTCTTGTTGTTTGTCTTGCGTTCGCGCCGCTTTTGCGCCCGCGTGGGCGTTACCGCCCCCGTCGTAAGGTTCAGCTGATCGAATACGGGCTTTGCCTCGTCCTCGTCTTCCTTGCCCCTATTGAGAACGCGAAGCATGCGGTTGGAAACCTGTTTGGGAGACAGCTTGCCCGCGCCGACCGTGACGAACATCTCGTCGGCATCTTTGAAGTTGAGACCGGCGGCAACCTCGACCAAGGCAGGCATCATCTTGGACCCGGACATAGTCAGCCCGTCTTTTCGCGCCTCGCGAATCACGAGGTCGCGCCCTTTTTCAAGGTCGTCATTGCGCGAGATCTTCGAGAAATACGCCCTGATCTTCGTTCTTGCACGGGGCGTCTTGACAATGGAGAGCCAGTCGCGCGAGGGCGATGCGTTTTTCTGAGTGAGGATTTCGACGCGATCGCCCATTTGCAAGGTGTACGTAAGCGGGACGATAGAGCCGTTCACCTTTGCGCCGACGCAGTGGTTTCCCACCTCGGTATGAATCGCATATGCGAAATCGAGCGGTGTTGCCCGCGCACGCAAGCTGATGACCTCACCCTTTGGCGTAAAGCAGAATACTTCGCTTTCGAAGAGGTCGACCTTGAGCGCTTCCATGAATTCGTGCGGGTCGCTCGTCTCCTGCTGCCAGTCGAGCATCTCGCGAAGCCATGTGAGCTTCTCGTCGAAGCTGCGCTGCGAGCGATCATGTGATCCGCCCTCTTTATAGCGCCAATGCGCAGCGACGCCGTACTCGTTCATGCGATGCATTTCCTCGGTGCGAATCTGAATCTCGAGAGGACGTGCAGCCGGGCCGATTACCGTCGTATGCAGCGACTGGTACATATTGAACTTGGGCATCGCGATGTAGTCTTTGAAGCGCCCGGGAATGGGATGCCAGAGATTGTGGACGGCGCCGAGCGTGCTGTAGCAATCCGGGATGGTGTCGACGATGACACGCAAGCCGATGAGATCGTAGATCTCGGAGAAGTCCTTCTCCTGCTTGCGCATCTTCTGGTATATGGAATACAGGTGCTTGGGACGGCCCGAGATCTTCGCGCTCTGCAGGCCAACACGGTCGAGTTCGTCGCGCAGCGCTTTCATTGCCTGCGAAAGGTACTTCTCGCGCGCCTCGCGGCTCTCGTTCACCATCTTCTGAACCTGCTGGTATTTCGCGGGCTCAAGATAGAAGAACGAAAGGTCCTCGAGTTCCCATTTGATAGATCCCATGCCAAGACGGTTGGCAAGCGGCGCGTAGATCTCCATCGTCTCGCGCGCCTTGAAAATGCGCCTGTCCTCGCGCAGAGCCATGAGCGTGCGCATATTATGCAAGCGGTCCGCAAGCTTGATGACGATGACGCGGATATCATGGCTCATCGCCATGAGCATCTTGCGCAGGTTGTTCACCTGAGCTTGGGAAAGAGATTCAATTTCGAGGGCGCTAATCTTCGTTACTCCATCGACGAGTTCCGCAACCGTATCCCCGAATTTGTTACGCACGTCATCGAGCGTAAATTCCGTGTCCTCGACCGTATCGTGGAGCACAGCAGCACGCAGCGTGTCGACGTCCATGCGCAGGTCGGAAAGGATAATGGCGACCTCGACGGGATGCATGATGAACGGCTCGCCCGATTTGCGATACTGCCCTTCATGTGCATGAGCGGCAAAATCATGCGCCTCGACAAGCGCCTCGCATTCGTCTACGGTGAGGTATTCAGATGCGTTTTCATAGAGCACGTCGAAACGATCCGGCTTATCCGCCTGGTCGTTTTCCTGTGTCTTCTGTTCTGCTGGTATGCTAACTTGCTCGGTCACGAACACACCTCGCCTACGTTTCTATATATCAAGCGCATAGGTTACTCTGAATCGCCGTGCCCTTTCAAGAACAAGTAGGTTACATATTGGCATACGTCACAAAGAAAAACCGAGGTTCTGCGGCAATAAGTCGGAATACCCACTCATGCACATAGACACGCAGGCGTTATTCTTCCGGCAAAATGGGCCTGTTGAAGCGTTCGAGAAGCTCTTGTGCCTCGGAAGATAACGCCCAGTTCTTAAATGTCTTGAAATCCTGCAGCTCCTCGATGCCTTCGCGGTATCTCACGGAATCCTCTAGGTCCATGCGGGAGGGATTGTCCTGCATGCGGATATAGCGCGCGATGCTATGTCCGCTTGTCTGCAGAAAACCGAGCTCGCGAAACACCGAGATGCCGCACGAAACGCTCGATTCGTCTAGCTTCGCTGCCCTATCGAGCCTATTCGCCTGCTCGGCAAGCTCGGTATTCGTGCAGCTGAATCCCTCTTCCCCACGCTCTTTTGCCTGCGAGGCGTACTTGCGCAAAACACGGTACAGAACCGCGAGAGACTCGCGGGAAGGCGCACCGGAAGAGAGGATCTTCTCGTTAATGCGGGCATCCCCGTACGAGAAGAGCATATGAATCGTCGACTCTCGCCCGTCCCGTCCCGCACGTCCTGACATCTGGTTGAACTCGATTTCGTTGAAAGGAAGGTGATACAAGACGACATGCTCGATGTCGGGGATGTCGATGCCCTCCCCGAAGGCGCTCGTCGATACAATGCAGCAAAGGTCCCCCGCCCTGAAAGCAGCCTCGATAGCCTTGCGGTCGGACTTCGAGAGCCCTGCATTATAAAATCCGATGTAGGGCGCAATCTGCGGTAGGCGGTGCCTAAGCGTGCGCGTGAGCGACACCGACTGGTCACGCGAATTCACGTAGATGACGCATTTCGCACCTTCCGCGACGATACTTGCCAGATAGCTGTCGCGGTTACGTACATCACGCTTGTCGTCGATGTGGAGGTTTTCCCGTACAGTCGGATCGAGAACCGTCGTCTGAATGGAGAGCGTCTCGCGGATGACGCGCGCTTCGTCTACGCCTGCAGTCGCTGTCACCGCCAAGACCAACGGATTGCCAAGCTGGACGAGCGTTTCGTTTAAGTTTGCATACGCGGGGCGATTGCCCGCACGCGCCTGCCCGATATGATGGGCCTCGTCCACAACCACGAAACCGACGCGACCCGATGCCGCAAAACGCTCCGCGTGAATGGAGAGAAACTCTGGCGTGGTGAGCACCACATCCAAAGCCCCTTGCTT
>CACZSV010000208.1 GCA_902783925.1 uncultured Coriobacteriaceae bacterium | reverse complement strand
TGCCGAACAGGGCAAAGAATGCCGCTTGCTCGAGAATGCTGAAGTTTTTCTGGTCAGCTTCGCTGATCTCTTTGCCATCCAACAAGATAGTGAGTGTGGGCGAATCGGCCGTCGCCGCCTTGGAAAGCGCAATTGTCACTGTGTGGGGCTTGGCATTGAGCTCATCGCGGAACGCGCGCGCAGAGGATGTGACTTCGTAATAGACTTTGTCAGATTCTTCCAGCCCGGCTGCTCGACCTGCCGCGGCCGTCCCCGCTGCAAGCACGATGGACGATGCCATCGCGCAGACGAGGAAAAGAAGCAAAACGAGTGGCAGCGATGCCCCACGACGGGCACGCGGATGCTGGCGGATACGCTTTGCCAGCGAAAGTATGCCGCTCATTTTAGCCACGTTTAATCTCCTTTTTGAAGCAAATACTTCAACCATGTATTGTACACCAAAACCGCAGGTTGTATCTCATATAGATGCCATTTTGACACCAAGACCAGCGAACCCGAAAAATGAGTCGACCACAGCCCGCCACCTCAGTAGTGGAGTCTGCCCCCTTGGTCACGCCGACTCACCCCGCTGCCGCGTTTGGTATACAATACGCTGCTATGAATACGAAGCTCATCACATACGCAATACCCTGCTACAACTCGGCGGAATACATGGACAGGTGCATCGAGTCGATTCTGGCCTGCGAGGCAGACGACATCGAGATCGTCATCGTCGATGACGGGTCCGCCAAAGACAACACCTACGAGAAGGCTCTCGCGTGGCAGGAACGCCACCCCAACATCGTCAAGGCCGTCCATCAGGAAAACGGCGGCCATGGTGCTGCCGTCATGAAGGGCCTCGAGCACGCAAGTGGCACTTACTTCAAGGTCGTCGACAGCGACGATTGGCTCGACAACGCCGCGAACAAGCGCATGCTCGCAAGCTTGCGTTTCTTCACCCAACCGCTCGATCTGCTCGTGGTCAACTACGTCTACGAACACACGGTCGACAACACGAGCGAGCTCATGCATTATCGCCGCATGCTCCCACAGGGGCGCGTGTTTACCTGGAACGAGCTCGGGCATATTGGACTCTCCAAGTACATACTTATGCACTCGGTCATCTACCGTACGCAGATGCTGCGTGAATGCGAGCTCGACCTGCCCCGTCACACCTTCTACGTCGACAATATCTTCGTCTACAAGCCGCTGCCCTCGTGCACGCGCATCTATTACCTCGACGTCGACCTGTACCGCTACTTCATCGGGCGCGAAGACCAAAGCGTTAACGAATCGGTAATGATTGGGCGCATCGAGCAACAATTGCGCATCACACGCATTATGATTGACGCGTTCCATTTGGAAGAGGACGTGGCAAGCCCCAAGCTGCGCACATACATGCGCAACTATCTCTCCATGATGATGACGATCTGCACGGTCTTTTTGCTCATGAGCGAGCGCGAAGATAAAGCGGAGCTTCGCGAAGAGATCTGGTCCCGCTTGCGCGAGCACGACCCGCAGACATATGCGAAGATTCGCAGAAGTCCCATGGGGTTCGGCACACATCTTCCCGGGACACTGGGAGACAAAGCGCTTCTGAGCGGCTACCATATCGCGCAGAAGATTTTCAAGTTCAATTAGGAGTGACCATGTACCAATACGGTCGTGAGCCTTAGCTGCGCTGCGGTGCGTTGAGTTCGCACGCAAGGCGGGCTCATTCATAGAGCGAGGAGAAGTTGGATTCTGCCTCGAAAAACCGACACGACAGCAAGACCTACGACGCGCGAATCTCGCGCGGGTATATGGAGAATCAAGATGTATGACAAATTAACGAAGATCATCGAGGCGTACGAAGACCTCGAGAGAAAGCTCGGCGACCCCGCCGTACTCGCTGACCAAAAGGAATACACGCGCCTTGCCAAAGAGCACGCACGCCAAGGTGAGCTCGCGGCGGCGGCGCGCACGTATATATCGCTTTCCGACCAGCTCAAAGCCGCAAAAGAAGAGCTCAAGACAGAGAGCGACCCAGATTTGAAAGAGCTCGCGCAAGAGGAGATCGCAGATCTCGAGGCGCAGCTTCCCCCTCTGGAAGAGGACATCAAGTTCATGCTCCTGCCGGCCGACCCTAACGACGAAAAGGACATCATCGTCGAGATTCGTGGCGGCGCCGGTGGCGACGAGGCGAATATCTTTGCAGGCGACCTCTTCAAGATGTACGAGCGTTTTGCAGAAAGCCGCAAGTGGAAAGTCGAGGTTATCGATGCCTCACCTTCCGATATGGGCGGCTATAAGGAAATCTCGTTTAAGATGCTCGGCGACAAGGTCTACAGCTCCATGAAGTTTGAAAGCGGCGTGCACCGCGTTCAGCGCGTCCCCAAGACGGAAAGCCAGGGGCGCATCCACACCTCGACGGCGACAGTGGCCGTGCTGCCCGAAGCAGACGAAGTCGAAGTCGACATCAAGCAAGAGGACCTGCGCATCGACGTGTACCGCGCGGGCGGCCCAGGCGGCCAGTGCGTCAACACAACGGATTCCGCCGTGCGCATTACGCATCTGCCCACGGGGCTCGTCGTGCAATCGCAAGACCAGAAGTCGCAGATCCAAAACCGCGAGGCGGCCATGCAGGTGCTGCGCGCCCGTCTTTACGACAAGATGCTCCAAGAGCAGCAAGAAGCGCTCGGAGCCGAGCGCCGCGGGCAAATCGGGCATGGCGACCGCGCCGAGAAGATCCGCACCTATAACGGGCCGCAAGACCGCGTGACCGACCACCGTATCGGCTATAACGGCAGCTACGCGACCATCCTCGAAGGCGACGGCCTCGCCAACCTCATCGAGAACCTCGCCGCAGCGGATAGGGCCGAGCGCCTCGAGCAGGCGACGGCAAGCGCCGCCGCGTAAGGGCGCATATGCCCCAGCAAACGTGGAATATCGGTAGCACGCTTTCGTGGTGCCGCGAATACCTCGAGCATCACGGCGATGAGAACCCCAAGCTTTCCGCCGAATGGCTGCTCGCACACGCGACCGGCTACACGCGCATCGAGCTCTACATGCACTTCGATCAGCCACTGGCTATGGCAGAGCGAGACGTGCTGCGCGATACGCTCAAGCGCCGTGGACGTGGCGAGCCGCTGCAATACATCTCCGGCGAAGCGGCGTTCAGACACATCGTCGTGCGCACAAGCCAGGGCGTGCTCATCCCCCGGCCAGAAACGGAAATACTCGTCGACGTTGTCTTAGATGCGCTTGCGCAAGAAGACGAGCCGCGCGTGCTCGAAGTGGGCTGCGGTACGGGGTGCATTGCCTGCTCGCTTGCCAAAGAAGCGAAAGCTTACGTGACCGCCACCGATATCTCTTCTGATGCCGTGGTATGCGCGTCGCGCAATGTCAAGGCTCTGGGGCTCGAAGACCTCGTGAGCATTATGCAGACGGATTGCGTTGCAGATGTCGAGGGCAGTTTCGATTGCCTCGTGAGCAATCCACCCTATATCCCAACGGCAGAGCTTGCTGCCTTACCGTATGAAGTCACGGGCTTCGAGGCATCCACGGCGCTCGACGGCGGGGCAGACGGGCTCGTGTTCTTCGACCGCCTGGTTGCCGAGGCGCTCCCGCTCGTGCGCGAGGGCGGCTTTTTTGCCTGCGAGCTGCACGAGACCTGTCTTGAAGAGGCGGCACGTAGACTTACGGCCACCGGGATGCAGGATGTAACAGTCACCAAGGACCTCGCCGGCCGCAACCGCATCGTCAGCGCCCGCAAAGCCTAAGCAAGCGCAAAGCAGCACCCTGAACGAAGAGCGGCACTGCAAGCTGCCACAGGAAAAGGACGGGCGCCATGCGGCGCCCGTCCTGCGAGTTGCTGGTATGCGCTATGCGCTACGAGTTAATTGCAACACCGTACCAGGCAGTGTCCTCGCTCTTCCAACCGAGGCTGATCAGATGATCATGCTCAGCCTTATCAGTGGTGTAGTTGTGGTTGTTCGCGAATTGGTTGGGGTTGTACTCGCGGTACAGCTTTACGCTCTCGTTTGCGTCGGAATACCAGCCGATGCCCTCGTCGTTCCAGCCGACGCTGACCAGATTATCGCGCTCGCTCTTATCCATCGTGTAGTGATGCTCGCCACCGTTGGCATTGTAGAGACGATACACAGGCACGGTGCTCGCAAGTGGAGCAGTCCAACCGATGTTCTCGTCATTCCAGCCCAACTTCACCAGGTTATCCTTCTCGTCTTTGCTCATGGTGTAGAAGTGCTCGCCAGAGTTCGGGTTGTAGAGGCGGAACATTGACTTAGTGAATTCGTCGAGAGTCAGGGATTCTCCCATTTTGGAAGCCCCGTACCGCCAAATAATCGAATCGCCGTCCTTAAGAACGTATTCGCCAGCATTGGTATCAGCATAGCCAGCGTTCAAAAAGAGAATCCAATAGGCATAGACGCCATCGCCTTTGTCTTCCAACTTATATTGCTTGCCGTCAAAGGGAGATGTGATAGCGTTGAGATATGAACCGTCACTGCTCAGCTCATATTTCAGATTGTTGCTTTCAAATACGTTTTCGAATAGTTCCATAGCAGTCGTGCCTGACTCTACGCTCGTTTTCGTGTAGTCAACGTAATACGCGTCTTCGCCGTCTGCATTAGGGCCAATAACAGCAACAGTCACATCAACCGTCTCGTCATCTGCCCAGGCGCTCTGCACCGTGAACGCCATGAACCCGGCGATAGCCAGCGCAAACGCCAAGAACGCGGCTAGCAGGCGCCTCTCCTTTACTTGTGCCATGAAAAACCTCTCTTCCAGGGTCGAACGATGATGGTGGGTTCTCCGACTTCGAGGCCGCTCCGACCCGCTTCACGGTTACTGGTATAGCGCGGGGTTCGCACCCGCATTCCCCCATATGCGCATCTCTGTAGCGCACCCATCAAACCAATAAGGCGCAACTATTATAGTCTGATTGCGGTAGAATTACGCGTCGAACCAAACAACGACTGAGTTTTCGAATACAAACGTGAAAAGACAAATCGTTTCATCGCTTCTTACGCTGATGCTTGGCATGCTTCTGGCATGTGGCGTCCACGCACTGGCATATGCAGAAGACGGCGGCTATGGGTGGAGCGGATTCCGTAACAACCAAGCAGAAGGCGCCTTCACCTATACGGCCACTCCCACGGGACCGGTGCAGCTCGCGTGGGCGCACGACTTTGTCGGCAGCGGCATGTGGGTGTATCTGGACGATCCCATCGCAATCGATGGCAGCATCTACATCGCATCCGTCGACTCGCTCTATGCCATCGACCCACAGACGGGCGAGACGCGCGGCAGCTGCAGTCTTGGAAGCTCGATTGGCTTTGGCTCGCGCCTGAGCTCCGCAGACGGCATCGTCGTCGTTCCCCTCGATGGCGGAGCCATCGCCGGTGTCGAGATAAGCAGCATGAGCGTAGCCTGGACAATCAACGCCACAAGCGATAGCCAACAGTCCCTCGGAACACCGACGATCGCAAATGGATGTGTCTATTACGGCACTACGGATGGCTCGAGCTCATATGGCGTTTTACGATGCATCGACATCCACAGCGGCGACGTTATCTGGACGTATGAAAACAGTGCTTCTGCCTACTATTGGTGCGGGGGCATCCTCGCGCACGATGCATTCATCATCGCCGATAACGCCGGCGTTATCCGTGCGCATAATCCCTCGACAGGCGAAGTGCTTCAGACGCTTGATCTCGGCGCTGCGGTGTTTTCGACCACCGTGGGTACTGGCAACGAGCTTTTCGTTGTGACGCGCGACAATGGCACGCTTCACAAGATTGCCGTTGGCGATGGATGCGCGCTTGCGGAAGTAGGAAGCGTGCAGTTCGCCACACGCAGTGCCTCGACGCCGACGCTTTTCGAAGGAAAACTCGTCATCGGCGGCAGCACGGAATCCTACGGCGGTATTCTCGCCACCGTCGATGCTGATTCGCTGGACGTCGAGCACACCATCACAACGCTGAGCGACGGTTCGGCACTTCCCGCCGATGTCAAGAGCACACCGCTTGTCTCGGTGCAAGACGGAGGCGCGTACGCGTACTTTTCCTGTAACAAACAGCCTGGCGGCTTGTTCCGCTACCACGTTGGTGACGCAAGCGCCGAGGCTTTGTTCCTGCCAGAAGGCGATTACGCCAACTATTGCGACGCAAGCGTGATCTGCGACACATCCGGAGCTCTCTATTACCGCAACGATTCCGGCCATCTCTTCAAGTTCGTGAGCGGCAGCGGCGGGGGCAGC
>CACZSV010000207.1 GCA_902783925.1 uncultured Coriobacteriaceae bacterium | reverse complement strand
TGTGTTTGGCAGGTACTCGGCAGGAACGCCGAAGCTGTCGTCTGCCAGTACGCTTTCGCCGTTGTCGGCTTTCGTCGGCTTTCCCTGCGCATACGTTCCCTTTGCGTAAGTCAGCGACGGGGCGTTGTCGGCTTTTGCATACAGGACCCAGATGCCGTCATGGGAGGAAGCTTCCCACCACTTCTTGATGCCGGCGTTCACGAGCCCTTGGTATTCGTTCATTTTGTTGTTCAAAGGCTCGCAGTAATTCGTGTTGAATTCGTTCCAGTAGTGGAGCATGGTAGTGGCTTTGTTGTTGCGGTTTATCTCCTCCTGGCTGACGGCGATGTTTATCAGCTCCTGGTGGATGACGTCGAGTTTCTTGTCAATCTGTTCGAGTTGGATCTTCATGTTGTTAACAGCGTCGAGAATCTGGCCCAAGGCCACTTGCGTGGGATCTTTCACGATTCCGATTATCTGCAGTATTCCGATGGCTCCCGACGCAGCAGAAGTCAGTCCTCCGAAGCGGGTGAGAAAAGACGATACTTTGCTCATCTCGGATGTGTCTGTATAGAACTTGGAAAGGGCGTCGGTGAACTTCCCCACGGCGTCATTGGCCTTCGCAGGGTCGACGGACTGCGCCTGCGCGGTAAGGTACGCCTCCTGAGGCTCCTCTTGATTGTCAGCCAATGCAGATATGGGCGACAAGGTAAAAGCGAGAATCATTGCGAGCAGCATCGTGCCAGCTTTTGAGAACAGTTTCTTCATGGTATGCTCCTTATCCACCATCCTCTCATGATACGCGAAAAACTCCGAAAACATCTCATGTTGTGTAACGTGACTGAAAAGCTGTCGGGTTCGCTCGATCGGATACCGGTGTTTCCGCGCAGCTAAACAGCACAGCGGCGCAAACTGCTTGTGTTAAAAAGAAACAAAGGGGACAGTCCCCTGTCTCCAGGGGTCAGTCCCCTTTGTTTCGCCCCCTTTGTTTCGTGCATGAGCTGAAACCATGCGGTTGCCGTTCGGTTGACTTGTTCGTGTAGGCTAGCCCAAAACACGCGCAAAGGAGGCACGCTATGGCAATGCTCAAGCAGATTTACCTTGCAGGTGGATGCTTCTGGGGTGTTGAGGAGTATTTCTCGCTCATTCCGGGCGTCGCGGACGCAACGAGCGGATACGCCAACGGGCACACCGAAAACCCGAGCTACGATGACGTGTGTCATCGCAATACCGGGCACGCAGAGACCGTGCGAGTCACTTACGATCCCTCAATCATCAGCCTGAAGACGCTCGTGGAACAGCTCTTCGAGATAATCGACCCCTTGAGCGTCAACCGTCAGGGCAACGACTTTGGAACTCAGTACCGCACGGGCGTGTATTACACGGACGAGTCCGACCGCGCCATAATCGAAGCAGTGTTTGCCCAAGAACAGAAAAAACACGATGCGCCAATCGCAACCGAACTTGCACCCCTCGAGCAATTCTTTGCCGCCGAGGAATGCCATCAGGATTACCTGCGCAAAAACCCGGGCGGATACTGCCATGTTAACTTCGACGGGCTTGCCAAGGTCAAAAGCGAGGCCGAGCTCGCAGGCGGCATGCCGCCGATGACCGACGAGCAGCTCGACGAGTACGCCGAGAAGATGCGGGCGCTCCCCCACCTTCTCTACAGCGACGGCTTCTTCTACTACGCGGTGGACTACGCGCACCCCAACGGCACGGGCCAGTACACCAAGTCGTCGCTGCCCAACCTCATGATGTGGGACGCCGAGGACCGCATGGGCCTCATAGTCCAGCCGCTGCTCATGATGGCTGGCTCTGCCGCCGACACCCTCTACATGACCGAGGACGCCTTCGCCAAGGCCACCGGCACCGAAGACAAGGAGCTATTCCTCATTGAGGGCTCGAGCCACATCCAGACCTACCATGTGCCCGAGTACGTGGCGCAGGTCGAGGCCAAGCTGGTCGAGTTCTTCAGCCGCACGCTGTAACCGATGGGAGCCGGGCGGGATGTCATGGGGCTGCCCGCCAGCGATTCGAGGAGGAGCCGCTATGAAATACCAGGATGAAGCATCGTTCGAGAAGGCAAACGTGTTCGGCAAGGGTGACCCCAACGACGCGTTCGCGCGCTACTTCAAGGGCAACAGCTTCCTGAACGCGCTCACGGACTTCAAGGGTGGCGAGTTTCCCCTGTTCAACGTGACCTTCGAGCCGGGCTGTCGCAACAACTGGCACATCCACCACGCCGAGACAGATGGCGGGCAGATCCTCATCTGCACAGCCGGAGAGGGCTGGTACCAGGAATGGGGCGAGAAGGCACGCGAGCTGAAGGAAGGGTCGGTCGTTGTCATGCCGGCCAACGTGAAACACTGGCACGGCGCTAAGGCCGACTCGTGGTTCTCGCACATCGCGATCGAGGTTCCCGGCGAGGGCACCTCCAACGAATGGCTCGAGGAAGTATCCGACGAGCATTACATCGGCTTGGAATAGAGAGGACCCTACCATGGCAGAGATGATCGTGCAGACCGCTGGACGAGACCAGCTCGGCGAGTTCGCTCCGGCGTTCGCGCATTACAACGACGACATCTTGTTCGGCGAGAACTGGAACGACGAGAGCATCGACCTGAAGACGCGCTCCATCATCACGGTCGTGGCGCTCATGGCGCAGGGAATCACTGACAGCTCGCTTCAGTACCACATCGCCAACGCGAAGGCGCGGGGCGTCACCGCCGAAGAGATGGCTGCCATCGTCACGCACGTTGCCTTCTACGCCGGCTGGCCCAAGGCGTGGTCCGTATTCAACCTGTGCAAGGAAGTCTACGCCGACGAGCTGGCATCGTAGATTATCGCGAGACAGTTTTAAATATGGCTTAGAAAGGCCTATGCGGCCTTAAAGATAGCCCCTCGGCATCGTGGTTGATGTCGAGGGGCTATCGTGTTTAGCTGGGGAAATGTGCGTCTGTGGCCTGAAAAGGTCACTCCCACTCAATAGTTCCCACTTTTCCGACTCGTGCTCTCTCGTCCATATCGTATCAGCCCGTGCTGCCACGTCCGAAGAAATCCCCCGATTTCGCGGTTCCGGGTGGTAGCCAGTTGGTAGCCAGAAAGTGGCTACCACCCTGGTAGCCAGTGATGGGGAGTAAATGCTTCCGGTATGGGGAGTAAACGCTCTGGCCTGCGGAAACGGGTGGTAGCCAGTCCCGAGAAACGGCGATGTGGCTACCACCCCCGGAAACGCCCCTCCGAGGGCGTTTTCGCATGAATATGGGGAGTAAAGAATGGGAATAAATTTTCATGCCGCTTTACCTGTGGAAACGTCTCTGGAAACCCCCGAAATGGTAGCCAACTGGCTACCATTTCCAAAGATGTGTTTTAAGAATCTCCAAAAAGTTGAAGATTATCTCTTGACTTAAACCATGGTTTAAGTTCCACAATGCACTCAACGACGTCGGAACAAGTGCAAAACCCGCTTGAAAGGAACTTCATCATGGCAGAAACCAAGCTTCCCAAGATCGCTCTGGGCGCATGGGCTTGGGGTAACGACGGCACGTTCGGAAGCGGCATCGACCCGGCCGAGCTCAAGCCCATATTCGACGCGGCGATGGACGCGGGGCTCAACCTCTGGGACACGGCCTACGCCTACGGGATGGGCACCTCGGAGAAGGTGCTCGCCGGCTTCCTGGAGAACCTCCCCCGCGATAGCTACCTGGTGTCGGACAAGCTCACGCCGCAATGTGTGGACACCTCGGAGCCAGACCCCGTGGCCGCGATGCACGGCATGCAGCTTGAGCTCATGGGGCTCGACCGCTTCGACGTCTACTGGGTGCACAACACCTCCGAGGCGCCCAAGTGGACGCGCGCGCTGGCCGAGTTCTTCGAGGGCCGCGACGACGCTCCCGTGATCGGCGTGTCGAACCACAACCTGGCCGAGATCAAGGAGGCCGACGCGATTCTGCGCGAGCACGGCCTCAAGCTCGGCGCCGTGCAGAACCACCTGAGCCTCATCAACCGCAGCTCCATCGACTCGGGCATACTCGAGTGGTGCAGGGAAAACGATGCGGTGTTCTTCTCGTATATGGTGCTCGAGCAGGGCGCGCTGTCCGGCAAGTACGACACGGCCCATCCCATGCCCGAGGGCTCGGCGCGAGCGCAGGCGTACAACCCCGTGCTCGACAAGCTCGAGGTGCTCAACGCCAAGCTCGCCGAGGTTGCCGAGGCGCACGGCGTGGGACCCGCGCAGGTGCCGGTAGCGTGGGCCATCGCGAAGGGCACGCTTCCCATCGTGGGCGTCACGAAGGAGCGCCACGTTTCCGATGCGGCCGCTGCAGCGTCCGTCGAGCTGGTCGACGACGAGGTCGCAGAACTCGAGGAACTTGCGGATTCCCTCGGCATCAACGCCATCCGCTTCTGGGAGAAGGTCATGGACTAGCAAGGCGACGCATACCGAAAGGCGTGGGGCATGGACAAGATGTACACGATCGGAGACGCGGCGGCAGAGCTCGGCATGCCGGCGTCGACCATACGCTTCTACGAGAAGAACGGGCTCATACCCAACCAGCAGCGTGCAAGCGACGGGCGGCGCCTGTTCGACGAGGACGATCTGGAATGGATGCGCTTCGTGGAACGCCTGAAGGTGTCGGGCATGCCCATCAAGGAGATCCGCGAGTACATACGGCTCTATATCGAGGGCGACTCGACCATCGAGGAGCGCAGGCGCATCGTCCACGAGCGCCGCGCCGCCATCGACGCGCAGCTCGAGGAGCTGAAGCTCGCGCGCGACTTCATCGAGTACAAGTGCTGGTTCTACGACGTGGCGGCCGAGTCGGGCACGTGCGACACCCCTCGCAACATGCCCCTCGACGAGCTACCCGACAACATTAGGCGGATCAAGGCGAAGTGCAGGATTAACAGGTACTAGGAGAACCGGGGCGTCGAGGGGCGGTAGACGAGCTCGGGAAGCTTAGCCTTGATGCCGAGCGCATCGGATGGTGAAGTTGCCGCAGGGGGCGGCTTCGCAGGGCGTTCGGAAGGCAGGCACCCAAAGAAGGAGAGCATGATGGCAAAGATTTTGGTTGCGTACTTCAGCGCGAGCGGGACGACGGCGAAGGTGGCGAAGAACCTCGCTGCGGCGACGGGAGCCGACCTGTTCGAGATCGTACCCGAGAAGCCTTACTCAAGCGCAGACTTGAACTGGCGGGACAAAAAGAGCCGCACGACCACGGAGATGAACGACGAATCGTGCCGCCCGGCGATTGCAGGCGAGGTCGCGGACATGGACGTCTACGACACGGTGTTCGTCGGATTTCCCGTGTGGTGGTACGTGGAGCCCCGCATCATCGACACGTTTCTTGAGGCCTACGACTTCTCTGGCAAGACGGTCGTGCCCTTCGCGACGAGCGGCGGCAGCGGACTGGGGCAGGCACCAAGGCGCATGCAGACCCTTGCGCCCGACGCGAAGGTCCTTGCGGGCGGCCTCTTGAACGGGCACCCCTCGCAGGCAGAGCTTAAGGAGTGGGTGGAAAACGCCCGATAGGATGGCGCTTGACACGAACGAGGACACGATGGCACTGACGATCAACATACGCTACACGGGCGCACCCGGTGCGGCGCTCGGCTTTGCGCGCGAGATGGAGTCTGGAGGTGTGGCCAGCGCCGTTCGCGCTGAAGAGGGCAACTTGCGCTACGAGTACTTCCAAGCCCTGGCAGACCCCGACACGGTGCTGCTCGTCGACCAGTGGGCAGACCAGGCCGCTCTCGATGCGCACCACGCAACGCCCATGATGGCGCGAATCGCGGAACTCCGCGACAAGTACGACTTGCATATGAGCGTCGAACGGTACGTAGATGCGGATGGCGGAAGCGCGGACGACGACACGTTCGTGCGATACTGACACCCGCTCGAGCAAAACGCGATGGAGGGCAATCGCGCTCAGATGGGAAACGCGCGCTCCCGTCACTCCCACTCAATGATTAAATAGGGCGCTTTCTACCGTACCAATCCGTGCCCTGACCTGGGCTTTCTATTA
>CACZSV010000206.1 GCA_902783925.1 uncultured Coriobacteriaceae bacterium | reverse complement strand
TGGTTTTCTGCCAAAGGTGCGCCGGGCCTCTCTGTCGGAGGCGTACACCTTTTGCCCTCGGGAGCAAAGGTGTGCGGATCGCTTGGCTGCGGACGTTCACCTTTTGGGATTCCGGCCAAAGGTGCACAGACTTGCGACCTGGATGAATTACCGACGGATCGGGGTACGGGGCATGGGACGCGTGTCCTGATGCAGTTCCGCACGCGCAGGACTGTCTGAGTACAGGATGCGCGCCCCATGTCCGGCTGCTACGCATAGCGACAAAGCCTTTTCGCGACGACGCGCTGAGCGACGGGCGAACGGCGCATCCCGCCTCAAGAAAAGCTATGCGGCTATGGACGAAAACTCAATGAAGGACGTTTGCCCAAATTCATGCAGTACAATGCACATATACGTACCACGAACGGCTTGGGAGGCTTCCATGGCTCAGTCTTGCGAATACTTTGTCTCTGATATGCACGGCGAATACAACACGTTTTCAAAAATCGTCGATGGAGCTTTCGGACCGTTCCAAAGGCTCCACATCATTGGCGACATCTACGATCGTGGACCTGCTCCAGACAAGATCATGGACCTTCTCGCCACCCGCGATGATCTAGACGTCCAATGGGGTAACCACGATATCGTCTGGATGGGTGCCGCACTTGGCCAGCGTGGTTGCATCGCGCATGTCGTACGCAACTGCGCACGTTACGGGAACCTCGATATCCTCACGCAGGCATACGGAATGGATATCCAGCCCTTGGTGGACTTCGCCCTTGCGGCATACAAAGGTGATCCCTGCGAGGCATTCGGCCTCAAGACGAACCCTGGGCTTACTCCCGAAGAGCTCGATATGAACGTCAAGATCCAGAAGGCCATGGCCATGCTTCAGTTCAAGGTCGAAGGCCAGCTTATCGACGAATACCCCGGTTTTGGCCTTGAAGACCGCAAGTTGCTCCATCGCATCGATTACGAAAACGCGACTATCGAGGTCGACGGCGTGACCTACGAGATGACCGACACGTATTTCCCCACGGTCGATAAAGCGAACCCGTACGCGCTGACCGCTGAAGAAGAAGCCGCCATGCAGCACCTCGAACAAACATTCAAAAACTGCGAGAAGCTCCAGGAGCACATGCGTGTGTTTCTCGAAAAGGGCAGTCTCTACAGCGTATGCGGCAACAAGCTTTTGCTGCATGCATGCGTGCCGCTCAACGAGGACGGCACTCCCAAGCCTGCGGATGTCTACGGCGAGACCTGTGCAGGCAGGGCCCTCTACGATGTCATGCAGGAGTGGGTGTACAAGGCGTATAGGGGAGAAAGCGAAGACGAGCGCAAATGCGGGCGCGACATGATGTGGTATCTGTGGCTGGGCCCCGCCTCGCCGCTTTTTGCCAAGAGCAAGATGGCGACGTTCGAGATCTACCTGTGCAAGGACAAGGCCGCTCGCAAGGAGGTCAAGAATTCGTTCTACACGCTGTTTGATAATCCAGACGTCTACGA
Source organism: uncultured Coriobacteriaceae bacterium (assembly GCA_902783925.1). Classification (GTDB taxonomy): domain Bacteria; phylum Actinomycetota; class Coriobacteriia; order Coriobacteriales; family QAMH01; genus QAMH01. The sequence goes on along the minus strand of CACZSV010000206.1, from coordinate 6,389 downwards.
TGGCATTTTCGAAGACTTCGGGCTCGATCCGCAGACCGCGCGCATGATAAACGGGCACACACCCGTCAAGGTCAAGGATGGGGAAGATCCCGTGAAGGCAGGCGGAAAGGTCATCTGCATCGACGGCGGCATGTCGAGTGCGTATCAGAAGACGACGGGCATAGCCGGCTTCACGCTTGTCGACACAGATGGCGAGCTCGTGCTCTATTCGCTCGAACCGCTTGAAGGCGATACGCTGAGCTATACCGCGCGAAAGCTCTAGCGTCTGAGCGCATGAACATACGAGGGCATGTGAAGGTCAGTTCATGCCATCGTTTTGATTCGGGAGGGGCGCATGCCGTTTGTCATCGAGAGAAATGAACTTGCGTCGGTTGCGGTCGACGCCGTGGTCGTTTCGGCTGACGAGCGGCTTCAGATTTTAGGTGACGTGGCGCTTTCAGTGGCTCGGGCGGCTGGTCTGGAAGAGCTCCAGGCGGCTTGCGACGAAATCGGCTTTTGCCCGGTTGGCTCGGCGGTGGCAACACCCGGCTTTGCAATTCCCGCCAAGACTGTGGTGCATGCCGTTGCTCCAGCTTGGCGAGGGGGAGGCCACGGGGAGCCCGAGCTGCTTTACAGCGCGTACGAAGCCGCTTTTGAATGCGCATTCACCAACGGTGCCCGCTCGATTGCCACTCCTCTCATCCACACGGAATCGTATGGGTTTCCCGCAAAGGTTGGTCTTTCGCTTGCGCGCGAGGCAATCAAGGCGTTTCTGAACAGACATGACGATGTCGAGCTCCGCTTGGTGCTGCATGACAACGGGCCATTTGCCGCCGGTATCGAATCCATCCCCGAGATCGTCGCGTACATCGATGCACGCTACGGCGATGATGGCCCTGCATGGAAAGCGGCGTCACCAAATGTTCCTTTCGTGCAAGGCGAGCTGCGCTCCTCTGCCGAGTCGTCCACGTTCGGAGACTCCGCCCAAAAAAGCCATGATCGAAAATCAATTAGCCAGCGGGTTCGTAAAACAATCGGGGGACTTCGCAAGAAAGAAGACACCTCTAAGACGCAGGAGGTTCTGGAGGATTCGGCGGCGTCTATGCCGTCTGCGGCTCCGGAGGTCGAAGTCGAGCGCCTGCAGCAAACAACGCAGGCAGGTACTTCAGCGGGGCTTGATGACCTGCTCGCATCGCTCGATGCATCCTTTTCGACGACCCTTCTCACACTCATAGACGAACGTGGCATGACTGATGCGCAGGTATACAAACGCGCGAACATGAGCCGCCAGCTCTTCAGCAAGATTCGCTCGGATTCCGCGTATCGCCCCACGAAGAAGACGGCGCTTGCACTAGCGATTGCCCTGGAGCTTGATCTTGACAAGACGAACGATCTGCTCGGACGCGCCGGCTTCACGCTTTCGCATAGCAACAAGGCGGATGTCATCGTGGAGTACTTCATCGAGCGCAAAAACTATGACATCTTTGAAATCAATGAGGCGCTCTATGCCTTTGACCAGCCGCTTCTCTAAAACGCTCTGAGATGTCAACTGGCATTTGACCTCATCTGTTCGCAAAGAACTTAGAGTCCTTTTTGTGAGGTACGGCAGCATATGGGCTGCCTGCACGACGAGAAAGGACTCATCATGAAAAAGGGAATCACCGAACTGGTTTTCGTGGTCGATCGCAGCGGGTCAATGGGTGGTTTGGAAAGCGATACGATCGGCGGGCTCAACGCGACGCTCGATGCGCATCGTAAAGAAGACGGGGAGACCGTTGTTTCGATTGTGCTCTTCGATAACGAGGTCGAAGTGCTGCACGACCGCATTCCAATTGCCGATGTGGCGCCTATCACGGACAAAGAGTATTGGGTGCGCGGGTGCACGGCGCTGCTCGATGCGGTGGGAGGCGCAGTGCGTCACATCAGCCGCGTGCATGGCTACCTGCCCGAAGAGTATCGCCCCGAAAACACGATCGTGGTCATAACGACCGACGGCCTCGAGAACGCAAGCCGCGAGTATAGCTACAAGCAGGTCAAGCAGCTTATCTCGCAGAAAGAGAAGGATGGCTGGAACTTCCTCTTCTTAGGCGCGAACATCGATGCCGCATCAGAAGCCGAACGCATCGGGATTGCGTCGGATTACGCTGCGACCTTTATGGCAGACGGAGAGGGGACGCGTGTCATGTACGAGGCTCAATGCGACGCTACGGTGGCCATGCGCAGCGGCTCGTTTGCATCGGGTGGTTTGTGGAAACGCGCGATCGAAAAGGACGTCGCGCGTCGTGGAGGCGGGCGCAGCTAACGCTGACGTCATCGGGCGGCTGGCGTAGGGGCGGGGTTTGGCCCGCCCGCGCGTGCGCCGCCGAACCGCGGTATCGGGCGCGCTGAAGCGCGCCTTTACTGCTTTTGGCATTTGCAAGACTGAGCTGTTGGGCTTCCATTCACGGCCGCTCGCGGCCGTCTTCAAAAAATCCTCAAAAAAATATGGGCATTCATCCCACCGCTCTGTTTTATCAACATCTGCAAATCTCACATTTAAATAACACAACATCTTGTGTTGTTGCCATCGCGTATCATCCCATAAACACAATATGCATGCCCATAAAGGGGGACAAAAAACCATTTTGTGTTGAGAAATGGGAAGAAATGGGATATTATTCATTGCGCGGTCCTCCAATAAACGAAGCACGAAACGCAATCAGGGGGACCGCCAATTTTTCGGGTTTTATGTGGGGAGAGAAAAGCGATGCGGTTTCGTGGCGAATATCAACATAGCGTTGATAGCAAGGGCCGCGTTTCCCTCCCGGCTAAATTCCGCAAGGCCCTGCCCGATGAGGTGACGGTCGTCCCAGTCCCCGATTCGAAAATGGGCAAGGCCCTGTACGTGTTTTCGGACGAAGCATATGACGCCTGGATGGACTCCTTCTTTGCAAGTGAAGAAGGCGGTTTCAATCCTCGCAACACAAAGCATATCGCCTTGCAGCGCTACCTCAACGCGAGCGCTGAATCCGTGGCGGTCGACGCCGCGGGGCGCATCAAGCTTTCGTCCAAACAATGCGATCAGGTGGGAATCGCCAAAGACGTTTCCATCATCGGCAATGACGATCACATCGAAATCTGGGATGTAAGCGCCCGTGCCGATTACATGGATTCGATCGATCCGTTTGGCGACTTCCTCCAGGTTTAACAGAGGGACGGCACTTTGACACAGGAATACCGGCACATTCCCGTTCTGCTGAACGAGTGCCGGGATGCTCTGAACCTGAAAGACGGTTCTGTGTATCTCGACTGCACGCTCGGCGGCGCGGGACACTCCGTGGAAATGGCGCGACACATTGCGCCAGGCGGAACGCTCATCGGCATTGACCAGGACGACATGGCGCTCGAAGCGGCTGCCAAGCGCCTCGCAGAAGTGGGCCTAGACTCGGCGCCCATTCTTTTGAAGGGCAACTTTGGTCAGCTTGACGATTTGCTCGTCGAGGCGCGCGTCCCTGGCATCGATGCGGTGCTTTTCGACCTCGGAGTGAGCTCTCCGCAATTCGATATCCCCGAGCGCGGTTTCTCGTACAGAGAAGACGCGCCGTTAGATATGCGTATGGACCCGGGTAAACACACCTTAACCGCAGCTGAGATCCTCAACACTTATACCGAAGCAGATCTCACCCGGGTTCTTCGAGAGTATGGCGAAGAAAAGTGGGCTGCTCGTATCGCGAGCTTCGTTTGCGACGCGCGTCGCGAGCGGCCCGTCCAAACCACGCTCGAATTTGTCGAAATCATCAAGAAGGCGATTCCGGCATCCGCGCGAAAAAGCGGGGGGCATCCAGCAAAGCGAAGCTTCCAAGCGTTGCGCATCGAGGTCAACCACGAGATGGACGTTTTGCGCTCCGGTCTCGACGCGGCCATTCGCTGGCTGAGACCGGGTGGGCGTATCGCGGTCATCGCGTATCACTCGCTCGAGGACCGCATCGTCAAGGAGACGTTTAGAACCATGGAAAACCCCTGCACATGCCCACCGGAGTTCCCCGTGTGCGTGTGCGGAAAAAAGCCGGTACTCAAGGTGAACACCCGCAAGCCGATTATTCCGAGCGAGCGGGAGATTGAAAAGAATAAGCGGGCGCATAGCGCTCGGTTGCGGGTGGCAACGAAGCTTTAAACGAAGAGAGGCACCCAAAGATGGCGCAAGCTGCACGACAGAGATATACCTACGGCACCAGTGCGTACGATTATTCGGCACGCGCTGCTCGCCCGCAGCGCTCCACGCGTCCAGACGTTACCGTTATACCCGGCAGGCGTGCTGACAACCCCGCGTATGCTGCCATTCCGGAGAGTTTCGCCCGCGCGTTCAAATTGTTGATCGCCGTTGTCGCCGTGCTCGCCATCGTCTGTGGCCTGCGCATCTGGCTCTGGTCCTCGACCGTCTCCGCGCTCGAAACGGTCGACAAGCTCGAGACCTCGCTTGCGACTGCCCAAGCGCAGACGAACGAGCTCGAGATTCAGCACTCGATTCTGGCGAGCTCTTCGCGAATCGAGAACGAGGCGGCAAATCTCGGCATGGTCGCTCCCGAAAACATCACGTACCTCAAGGTCGTTATCCCGGGCAAGATCCTGACGAACACCGACGGCAGCATCTCTTTATCTGATACGCTCGCGAACATACAACAATATGCTGCAATGACGGCAGGGTAGGTCGCGCGATGCGGCAGGAACCCTCTGGCAGTAGAAAAGGCCCGTTTGGTTTGGAAATGACCTGGTCGCGCGACTGGGTCATTCTGATAGTATTCGGCCTTGTTCTTCTGGCGATCGTCGCGCGATTGGTCTATGTTCAGGTCATAAAGGGCCCTGAGTTCGCGAGCATGGCCGATAGCATTCACACGAACTACGATATCACCGTTTCCGCACGTCGTGGCACTATCTACGACCGCAATGGCGAAGTGCTCGCCTCGAACGTTCCTGCGACAACCATCTACGTCAACCCCAAGGATGTAAACGATTCCGTCAAGCTCGCGCGCATGCTCGAGGAAGTGCTCGGCTCGACCTATAAGATGAGCTACGACGATTACTATGCGATCGTCACCAAGAAGGATACCTCATTTGCCTATATCCAGCGAAAAGCAGACCCTGAGCTTGCCAAGACGCTCAAGGAACGTCTCGAAGCGGCGAGCTTGCGGGGCATTCACTATCTCGACGATACCAAGCGCATCTATCCGAACGAAGCGGTGGCAAGTCAGCTCGTGGGCGTGATAGACACGGATGGAAATGGCATCGCCGGTCTCGAGATGCAATACGATGAGCTGCTCGGTGGCGAGGACGGTGTCATGGATGTCGAGCACGGCGCGACCGACATTCCTGTCGTGGGAGGAACCAATGTTACGAAGAAGGCAGTCGATGGCACCGATATCGTAACGAGCATCGATATCAGCCTACAGAAACGCTGCGAAGAGCGTCTCAAAGCGGCGCTCGAAGAGTACGAGGCCGAAAACGGTAGCGTTACGGTTATGGATGCAGCGACAGGCGAAATCTATGCGGCGTGCTCGTACGGCAAGGAGACCAAGACCGAAGTCGTCGATGTGACGCGTGAGATCAAGGTCGACGAGAACGGCAACGAGGTAAGCGAGGCCGAGCTGCAGGCCCAGCAGCAAAACTCCGCCAATGCCGCAACGGGAGCGGAAAGCCCAGAGCAGCAGGCGGCGGGGCAACCCAAGCAGTACGAAACAAAGACTGTCACGAGCAAGGAGGAAGTGACCACGACGAGCTATAGCCGCGAGGTCGGCAAGCTGTGGCCCGCGACGGACAGCTACGAACCCGGATCTACGTTCAAGCCGTTCACCGCTATTGCGGTTCTTGAGAACAACAGCTCGATTACCCCGCAATCGACGTATACCGTGCCATATTCGATGAAAGTCTACGACGCCACGATCAGCGATTCGCACGAACACGGGGTAGAAACGATGACGCTCGAAGATATCCTCGCGGAGTCGTCGAACGTCGGCATCATGCTCGTATCGCACGAAGTCACCCCCGATAAGCTCTACGACACCTATAACTCTTTTGGTTTTGGCACAAAGCCGGCGACTGATTTTCCGGGCGTTGCAGCTGGTGTGCTGGAGAAATCAAGCGATTGGGACGGCGTGCAGACCGCGAATGTCACCTTTGGTCAGGGCGTTTCGATTACCGGACTCGAGCTCATCAGCGGCTATGGTGCCCTCGAGCAACATGGCGTGGCCCGCGTGCCCCATTTTCTGACAAACGTTCCCGATGACAAGGCAAAGGCCAGCGAGCTGCTAGCCCCGCTCACCACGCAGAAAACGGTAGCGGATGCAAAAGTATGCGACACGACGAGCGAAATGCTCAAAGCGGTTGTCGACCACGGTACGGGTGAGGCGGCTGCAGTGGACGGTTTCACCGTGACC
>CACZSV010000205.1 GCA_902783925.1 uncultured Coriobacteriaceae bacterium | reverse complement strand
TTTGCCTCTTTGAGCTGACGACGACTTACCTCGCCGGGGGCGCCCGTCATAGGGTCTGCGCCCGAGCTCGTCTTGGGGAAGGCGATAACGTCACGGATGGAATCGTAGCCGCCGATAAGCATCACAAGACGGTCAAGACCAAGCGCGATACCACCATGAGGCGGAGCGCCAAAGCCAAGAGCCGTGATGAGGAAGCCGAATTGCTCATCGATCTGCTCGTCTGTCATACCAATCTGACGTAGGATGCGGCGCTGCTGTTCGGGCTGATGGATACGAATAGTGCCGCCACCCATCTCAAAACCGTCCATGACGATATCGTAGGAATAGCTGCCGCAGCCGAGCGGATCGCTCTCGATTTTGTCGAGATCCTCGTCGCGCACACGCGTAAACGGATGATGCTCTGCGACGTAGCGTTTCTCTTCCTCGTCATATTTGAACATCGGGAAGTTCACGACCCAGCACAGATCGTGCGTGCCCTTTTCGATGAGGTTCATGGCATGCGCCATATGCAAGCGCATGTTGCCCAGCACCTCGTGCACCACGGCGGCATCGTCGGCGCCGAACATGACGAGGTCTCCCGGCTCGACGTCCAGAGCGGCCTTCATCGCATCGATCTCTTCATCGGTGAAGAACTTGGTGATGGGGCTGTTGACCTTACCTTCGCTGCGGAACTGAATCCAGGCCATACCCTTGGCGCCCCATTCGAGCGCAAGATCGCCGAGCTTGTCGATCTGCGCACGCGGCCAGTCGCCAGCTCCCTTGGCGTTGATGGCCTTGACCACACCGCCGCCTTCGATAGCACGCGAGAATACCTTGAAGCCGCAGTCTTTGACGATATCGGAGATATCGACGAGCTTCATCCCAAAGCGGCGGTCCGGGCGATCGGTGCCGTATTGTTCCATGGCATCTTTATACTGCACACGGTCGAGCGGGAAGGAGACTTCGACGCCCACCGCCTCGAATACCTCGGCAAAAACGTCTTCCATCATGTTCATGACGTCGTCTTCGGTCACATACGACATCTCGATATCGACCTGGGTGAACTCGGGTTGGCGGTCTGCACGCAAGTCCTCATCGCGGAAGCAGCGTGCAACCTGGTAATAACGCTCCATGCCGCCAATCTGCGTGAGCTGCTTGAACAGCTGCGGCGATTGCGGCAGCGCATAGAAGCGACCCGGATTCGTGCGCGACGGCACGACAAAGTCGCGTGCGCCTTCCGGCGTCGACTTGCCCAGAATAGGCGTCTCGATTTCTGTGAACATGCGCTTGTGCAGGGCATTGCGTATAGCCCAGGTCACGTTGTCGCGCAGGCGCAGCGCCTCGGCGACGGGCGTGCGACGCATGTCGAGATAACGCCACTTCATGCGCGTTTTCTCGTCGGTATCGATGTCATCGTCGAGCGGGAACGGCGGCGTGACAGACTCGTTGAGAATCTCGCACTCGGTAATCACGACGTCGACCTCACCTGTCGGCAGGTTGGGGTTTGCCGTATCTTCGGGACGTTCGCGCACAAAGCCGGTAATCATGATGGACCACTCGGGGCGCATTCTCTCGCCCAAGGTGAAGTATTCGCCAGCAGTATCAGGGTCGAAGACAACCTGCGTGATACCCGCACGATCGCGCAAATCGACGAAGATGAGCCCACCGTGGTCGCGACGGCGCGCAACCCATCCGCACAAAGTGACCGTCTCGCCGATATGCTCGCGGCGAAGCTCCCCGCAGGTGCGGGTATGCATTGAATATTCGTTAGCAAAATCTTGAGGCACTGTATGCCCTCCTTCATTATGCGACCCGCCATAAACAGTGGCGGGTCGCGTCCGTTCATTGACACAAGCTGACCATTATGAAGGATGCAGCCGTGTAATGCGAGAGTGTATTTACGATTTATCGCGATACGAAGATGAGTGGCAAGGCGATGAAGAATCGACAGGGCTTTCCTTGCGGCACATCCCCATGTCATTCCGAGCGGAGAAGCGAAGCGCCGGAGCCGAGGAATCTCGTGTTGGGTTGCAGCCTTTCGCGAGATCCTTCGGCTCCGCGGGCCTGACGGCCCGCTGCGCTCAGGATGACATGGGGAGGCTGTCGCGCTCGCTCAGGATGACATGAACCTCCTGCTACTTGAGCCCGTACCAGCCTATGCCCTCGTGGTTCCAGCCCACCGAGACGAGGTGGTCGCGCTCGGCCTCGCTCACGGTGTAGTTGTGCGCGCCGGCCACCGCGTTGGGGTTGTACTGGCGCCACAGCGCAACGCCGTCCTCGCCCGCCGAGCTCCAGCCGACGCCCTCGTCGTTCCAGCCGACAGACACGAGGTAGTCGCGCTCGGCCTCGCTCGTCGTGTAGTGGTGATCGCCGGCGTTAGGGTTGTAGACGCGGTAGACCGGGGCGCCCTCGGAAGGCGCGGTCCAGCCTATTCCCTCGTAGCTCCACCCGGCCGCGACGATCGCGTCGCGCTCGGCCTCGCTGGCGGTGTAGAAGTGCTCGCCGGAGTTGGGGTTGTACAGGCGGTGCATGTCCACGCGCTCGGACGGCGCCTGCGTCGGCGCCGCGTACAGCTTGATGGAGAAGTT
>CACZSV010000204.1 GCA_902783925.1 uncultured Coriobacteriaceae bacterium | reverse complement strand
GCGATGAGCGGCGTCGTTGTCTCGAAGCCGACTCCGACGAATATTACCTCGCGATCTGGGTTTTCTTGCGCGCAGCGCAATCCGTCGAGCGGGGAGTACACGATGCGTATATCGCGGCCAGCAGCTTTTTCCTCATTCAAAGACGAAGTAGATCCAGGCACGCGCGTCATATCGCCAAAGGTCGTGATGATGACATTGTCGAGACGGGAAAGCGCGATAACCGTGTCGATGTCCCGGTTCGCTGTGACGCAAACGGGGCAGCCTGGGCCACTCACAAGGTGAATGCCCTCGGGTAGAATGCTGCGCACGCCGGCTCGTGCGAGGGCGACAGTGTGCGTTCCGCACACCTCCATGAGATTGATGTGTCCACTGCAGGCTTCGAGTGCCGCTGGTGCGAGTGTGTTGATTACGCCCACAAGCTCGCGCCCGAGCTTTGGGTCGCGAAAGACAGAAAGGTCGAGCGCCATCTTATTGCGCTCCTACGCCCATGCCGGGATGGTCTTCATCGATGAGTTCGGGGAACTGGCGGATAATCTCGAGCGTCTCGTTGGCAAATTGCTCGTCGACGATCTCGATTCCGTAGCCGGCATGCACGAGCACGTAATCGCCAGCCTTCACTTTGGGGACGAGGTCGAGTGCGACCTCGCGGGTCACCCCGAGTATATCGACCGTACCCATCATCATTTTCTCATCGAGCTCTTTGACCTGGGCGGGAATCGCCAGACACATGTTATTCCTCCAAACGCGCTTGCGCGACAATGGCCTGCCCGTGCGCGATGCAACCGTCGTTTGGCGGGAGCTCGCGATTGACATACACATCGAAACCGCAATCACGCAGTCTTTCTTCCAATAGCCGAGAGATGATGCGGTTGACCATGCAACCGCCTCCCAACGCGAGGTCGGTGATTCCCGTTGCCTCGCGCGCTTTCAGCGCTTGCTCGATGATAGCCATTATGAGGCCCGCGTGAAATGACCATGCCGTGAGCGGAGCAGATGCTTGACTATTCGCAGAACGCAAGTCAGCATGGGCATGCGCTTCGAGCAGACACGCAGCCTCTCCGTCGTAGCTGGGGTGTGCGCATATGCCAAGCAGGGCAGATACGGCATCGAAGAGCCTTCCTGCCGAAGAGCAGACAGGGGAGTTGATGTCTTTTGCGAGCATCTGATCGAGCAGATCGCGCTCCGCAATCGTTTCCAAGAACGGGGCGAACTGTGGATTGTCCGGAGAGAACTGGCCAAAGAACGGGTCGTCGAGACTGCCGTAAGCGTTGAGCAGCGAATATGCGCTGCGCTGCGGATTGTATATGGCTGCAGCGCCCCCGGGAAGCTTGAAGCAGGGGAGATGCCAGAAGCGCTCGAAGCTCTTGCGCGTTGCGATAAGTATCTCTCCGCCCCAGATCGTTTTGTCGGTGCCATAGCCTGTTCCATCGAGCGCGATGCCGATGACCGGGCCCATAAGTTCGTTTTCTCCCATGACAGACGCGATATTTGCGTGATGATGCTGCACTTCCACAAGGGGCAAACTGTGTTCTGCGGCAAAACGGCGCGCCCATTTGCTCGCGAGGTATTCGGGATGCATGTCACAGGCAATTGCCGAAGGCCTTGCGTCGAAGAGTTGCTCGTAGCGTTCGCGTGCTTCGTCCCAGGCAAGCCATGAACCGCGGCGCTCGAGGTCTCCAAGGTGCTGGGAGATAAAGACCCGCCTGCTGGCAAGCGTTGCAAATGTCGCCTTCTGCTCTGGCCCGGCCGCAAAGATCGTGGGCACGCTCGCGCTGCCCGCTGCCTTGCTCTTCGTGATGAGCGGCATTGGCGCATAGCCGCGCGCACGACGAATCATTTGAGTGCGTTCATCATGTGCGATACGGGCAACGGAATCGTCATACCGCGCGACGATCTTCCGGTTGTTTCCAAGGAAGGCATCGGCAATGGACGCGAGCGCTTCGAACGCCTCTTCATCGTCTGCGACGATGGGTTCGCCGCTGCGGTTGGCGCTCGTCATGACAAGCGGTCTATCCGTCGCCTGCATGAGCAGGTGCTGAACGGGTGTCGAAGGCAGCATGATGCCAATCTCCGGCAACTCACCAGCGATGCCCGTTGCGAGCGGCGATGGGCATCGTTTCTCGAGGAGAACGATGGGCCGGGCGCTGCTGTGCAACAAGCGTTCTTCGGCATCGTCTATGTATGCTAGACGGCGTGCCGCGTCGATATCGCGCACCATAATCGCAAGTGGCTTGCTGGGGCGATGTTTGCGATGTCGCAGCGTGGCAACGGCGTCTTCGTTTTCCGCATCGCAAGCGAGGTGCCAGCCGCCGAGGCCTTTGATAGCGAGGATGCGTCCAGCTTCGAGTTCTAATGCGGCGCGTTCGATGAGCTCGTCGGATGTCTCGAGCGCATGTTCGGCGGGACGCTCCTCGCGATTCATTTGGGCGGGGGCAGGCGAGGTGAAATTCGCCCCTACGAGCCCGCCCCTACGGCCCAATGAGTCGCGAGGGACGTCCCGCCCGTTCACTGCCGGCCCTTCTAACGTCGCGTTTTTGTCCTGGGCGACCTGCTCGTTCTTTGCCCACCAGAGCTGTGGGCCGCATGTAAAGCACGCATTGGGCTGCGCATGGTACCTGCGGTTAGCATCGTCTTCGTATTCGGCACGGCATTCGGGGCACATTTCGAATGCGCGCATGGATGTCACGGGGCGGTCGTAGGGGAGGTCTTCGATAATGGTGAAGCGAGGGCCGCAGTTCGTGCAGTTGATGAAGGGGTAGTGGTACCTGCGGTCTTCTGGATCGAAGAGCTCGCGCAGGCAATCGGGGCATGTCGCCAGGTCTGGGCTTATGAGCGTTGTCTTAGATGAGCCGCGCTCGGATATGCGGATGAGAAACTCCTCGAAATCCCCGATGGCAGCGTCATGTGACGTAACGCTGAGGATGTGCGCAGCTTGAGGCGCATCCGCTGCTAGGCGCTTTTCGAACTGCGCGAGAACTCCGGCGTCATCGTGTTGGATGTGGATTTCCACCCCATCGGTATTGTTGAGGACCCATCCCGTGCAGCCAAGAGAGCGAGCCAGCTTGGCAACGTGAGGTCTGAACCCGACGCCCTGTACGATGCCATTGATTTGAATGTTTCGAGCGAGCATGGAGCCTGTCTTCGTCAACGCGTTCTTACGGCGCATCGAGGCTATTGGTGTACAACGACGACGTCGCCGATCTCGATTAGCCCGTATAGCGATTCTGCTGCATCGGAGGGCAGATTGACACAGCCATGGCTTCCTGCTCCCCACTCATACCAGGGAGGGCCGAATCTCGTCTGCCACGGCGCATCGTGAAAGCCAATCGAGTCATCTTCGAAGGGCATCCACCAGGCGACTTCGGTTTCGTAGAGCCATTCGCCGTTCTTGATGCCGATGAGCTTGTTATTTCTTAGTTTATTATTGATTGTCCAAACGCCTTGGACCGTGTCGTGCTCACCGTCGGGTGCGCCGGTGATGCAATCGGATTCCCAGATGACAGAGCCATCGGAATCGTAGAAGCGCACGTGTTGCTCGGTGATATCGACGTCGGCATAGCGTGCGCCCCAGTCTTGTTGGCCTGGCCCGTTGTATACGGCTCCCCTTTTCGTGCAGGGCACCTCGAGATTGCCCGTCTTTCCCGCCTGTGCTGTTGTAGTCAGTTGGTTGCGAAGCTCATCCGAGCTCGTCATCCAGCCATAGACGCCGCCCGTGACGGTACATACCTTGCCGTCCGGGCGCGTGTACGTGCGTGTTTCGTTCACGGTATCGAGGCTTCGGAGCGTTTCGTAAATCCACGCGTCGAACTTCGCCTCGTCAAGTATGGGTTTTGCCTCACCGTCGATACGAATCATGTCCTGGAGCACGCCCGCATCGGCCGTTGCGACGGGATAGTTATCGAGCGTGATCGTGGTCTTCGAAGCAAGCATGGTATTCGCGGTCGCGATGGCGTCGGTGACGCGCGAATCGCTTGCGTATACGGTTGGACGCAAGATGTAGCTTTCGTCGAGCGAGAGTTCAGGATCGAGATTGGCGACGGCGTATCCAACCGCTTCGGTGACCTTATCGGAATCGAGCTGGGTTCCCTCTTCTTCGGGAACGATGGTGAAATCATGTTTTGTCGCGTCATATGCGATATTGGCGTGAACCGGTGCCTCCTGTTTCTCGTTGAACTGCTTGAGCGCGTCCTGGGTAAGCTGGGCAACCGTTCCGGAATCACCGGTCACGATGAGCTTGTCGGTCTCGTCATGGTTTCCCTGAATGAGCGCGATGGGCCAAGACCATGCATTCTGGTTCGCCCGCGCCGCCTCCACGGCGGATTTCGTATCGGCAGCTACGCCCGTTTGAGATGCGTCGACGCTGAAGCTGAATCCTTGCCCGGAAACGTTTAGCTTATAGTTCTTGAGCGAATTGTTGATCGTGTTTTCAACATCGCCCGTGGTTTTCAACGAGAGATCGAAGCTTCCCATTTTGGGGTTCGGGCAGAATAAAATGGTAAAGATAAGAGTGCCGAGAAGATAGACTGCTAAAAGCGCGGCAACGGCTATACCGGCGATCTTGAGCCGCTTGGTGAGGGTTTCGCGCTGCGCGCTTGCCTGGGCAGCTGCTCCGCTATTCGTCCCTCCTCCGAGATTGACGCTCCTTCGCGGGCTCGCAGCGGATGTCTTGGGGGCGTTGGGCTTTTCGCCCATGCGGATTTGCCCGCTTGCCGGGCGCATCTTTCCCGAGGCTGCGCGTGAACGGCTGGGGTTAGAGCGCCTAGTATCGGCACCTGCGCGAGCCTTGCCCGTAGATGAACGGACGGAGCTCGTGCCCGAGCGCGTGTTCAGGTTTCCCGAGCGTGCGGCGCTGTCTTTCGAGCGTGCGCCATTTGTTCTCGGACGAACGCCTCCCGTAGCGGGGCGAACCGTACCAGAATCGCTTTCTCTGCTCGGACGTGACCGCGCGACTTCGACGCCCGATTGGCTGCCGAGCGCAACGGTTTTTCTCTTGGGCTTTACGCCCGAATGCGCATTATTGGATTCGAGGCTATGGGAGCCTGTACGTTTCTGAGGAGCAGCCTGCGTGTTCCGTGAACGGGCCTGATTTCGGCCCTGGCCGCTGCCCTCATTTGTATTTCGCCTAGTTACCATATAGGTTTGCTCTCAGTGCAATGCCTCGATGCCTGCGAATGCCGGCATCGTCCTTCGGTATTTTCCAAACACAATATATTACCGCACCATTGCAAGGGCTTGCTTGGGTAACTCGGCTACGGTTGGAAAACAGATTGGGCGTTGTGTGGTCTCAAGCGCGCTTCGCTTTTCTTGCCACGTGAATTGATTCGGAATATCCTGAATCGAAGCGTAAACGACCGAGGGAGTGTATCCATGCAATCCAGCATTTCAAGGCGTAGTTTTCTTGTAGGTACTGCCGCGCTGGCCGCAGTATCCGCCGTTGGTATGAGCGCCTGCTCTTCTCAGAAAGTAAAAGCGGGGACGGTGCGCATTGGCACCATGCCCACAGAAGATATCCTGCCCATGTGGGTCGCCGAATCCGAGAAGATGTTCGATGAGGCCAATGTCAAAGCCGAGATTGTTGTCTTCGACTCTGCGCAGAACCTTTCGGCAGCGATCACGGCCGGTGAGGTCGATTTAGCGATGACCGACCCCATGCGTTCCGTGAAACTCTTCGAGTCGGGAACAGACCTCACGATGGAGTGGATTACGCTCGGCACGACTCCTGCGCAGGGACGCTTTGGCGTGCTCACGAGCGCGCAGAGCGGCATGAAATCACTTGCCGACCTTACAGGTGCGAGCAAGGGCGTGGGCGTTGCCGCCAACACCGTTCCGGAATACGTCTTCGACAAGCTCTGCGAACAGGCAGGTATCGATTCCTCGACGATCAAGACGAGCGAAGTCGCGAGCTTGCCAGAGCGCTATAGCCTTGT
>CACZSV010000203.1 GCA_902783925.1 uncultured Coriobacteriaceae bacterium | reverse complement strand
TGCGTTTCTCCCGTACGCTGCGACACTCTGCGGTACTCAGCGGACGGAAAATCTACGCCTCGAAATAGCCTTTCGTCACTCCCACTCAATAGTTGCAGGCGGCTTGCTCGTGATGTCATAGACGACACGGTTGACGCCGTCGACCTCGCCCACGATACGCGCGGATATGCGCGAGAGCAGCTCGTAGGGCAGCTTCGCCCAATCTGCCGTCATCGCATCGCTGCTATCGACTGCACGCAAGATAATCGGACGCTGGTATGTACGCTCGTCCCCCATCACGCCAACGCTCTTGATGTCCGGCAAGACAGCAAAGTACTGCCAAACGCTACGTTCGCTGTTGCGTTCCCCCGTCTTTTCGAAGAGCGCCGCGTTGTACGCGTCTATCTCTTCGCGCACGATAGCGTCCGCATCTTTAAGCATCGTGAGCTTTTCGGGCGTGACAGCGCCAATGATGCGGATGGCGAGACCAGGACCCGGGAAGGGCTGACGGTAGACGATGTGATCGGGCAAGCCAAGCGCTTTGCCCAGCGCGCGGACCTCGTCTTTGAAGAAGTGGTCGAGCGGTTCGATGAGATCGAAATGCACGCCCTCCGGAAACGGAATCAGATTGTGGTGGCTCTTGATGGTCGACGCCTTGCCGCCCGTCTTGCGCGCACCGCTCTCGATGATATCGGGATAGATGGTGCCTTGCGCCAGAAACTCGACACCATCGAGATCTTGCGCCACCGCAAAGAACTCGTTCCAGAATTGCGTGCCGATAATGCGGCGCTTTTCCTCCGGTTCGGTAATATTGGCAAGCAGTTGCGCATATCGTTCTTCGGCATGCACATGCACGAAATCGACGTCAAACTGCTTGGTGAAGACTTCCTCGACCTGCTCGGGCTCACCCTTGCGCAACAACCCATGATTCACGAACACGCAGGTGAGCTGCCGCCCAATGGCACGCGCGCACAGCGCGGCCACCACGCTCGAGTCCACGCCGCCGGAAAGACCGAGAATGACACGCCTGTCCCCTACCTTTTCGTGAATCGCGTCGACTTCTTGCTCGACGATGTTGTCCATGGTCCAGTTATCGACAAGATTGCATATTCCAAAGAGGAAGTTCGAGAGTATCTGACGTCCATACTCGGTATGGCGCACTTCCGGATGGAACTGCGTTGCATAAATGCGGCGTTCGGGAGACTCCATGGAGGCAACGGGGCAATTCGCCGTCGAACTCGTGACAACGAACCCATCGGGCACCTGAGACACCGCATCGCGATGGCTCATCCACACGGTCTGCTCCTCGGGCGTACCCGCAAGCAGCTGCGATTCGCCGCTTCTCATGATGCGCGCGGGGCCATACTCCCCCGCTTCCGTATGACCGACCTCACCGCCGAGCGTGACGGCGGCGATCTGCTGCCCATAGCAGAATCCGAGCACGGGAACACCGAGATCGAAGACGGCGGCGTCGACAGATGGGGCATCGGGCGCATAGACGCTTGCCGGGCCACCGGAGAGGATGATGGCGCTTGGACGGGCGGCGCGTATCTCGTCCGCCGTCGCATCGCACGAGATTATCTCCGAGTAGACACCCAAGTCGCGGACACGGCGGGCAATAAGTTGCCCATATTGCGCCCCGAAATCAACTACCAGTACCTTTTGGTCATCAGATGCCATAGTTGCTAGCTCCTATCTAAAGGCGAAAAACCCATTCAACCGTTCATACGAAACATATGCAAAGCTGCCTGCGTACTATCTACACGTTGAACTTGAAATGCATAACGTCGCCATCTTGCACGACATATTCCTTGCCTTCTTGGCGCAAACGACCCTTCTCGCGACAGCCGGCCTCGCCACCGTAGGCAATGTAGTCTTCGTAGCTACAGGTCTCCGCCTTGATGAACCCACGCTCGAAATCGGTGTGGATGACACCCGCCGCCTGAGGAGCTTTCGCCCCAATGGGCACGGTCCACGCCTTGACTTCCATCTCGCCGGCCGTGAAGAAGGACTGCAAGCCGAGCAGTCGGTATGCTTCTTTGGCAAGACGCGAAAGGCCCGGCTCCTCAAGCCCGAGGTCGGCGAGAAATTCCGCCTTCTCTTCTGGCTCGAGCTCGGCGAGCTCTGCTTCCACCTGCGCGCATATTGGCAGCGGTTTGACGCCATCGATTGGATCGAAGTCTGCCGTGACCTGGTCTTCGTCGACATTCGCCAGATACATGACCGGCTTCATGGTGAGCAGATGCAAGTCGTAGAGCAATTCGCGCTCCTCATCACTCATTTCCAAAAGGCGGGCAGGCTTGCCCTCGTTGAGCCACTCTTCCATGCGCTTTGCCATCTCGAACTTTGGAGCGTTGCTCTTATCGCGCTTGGCGTCCTTTTCCAGACGGCTCAACGCGTGCTCGAGCGTGGAGAGGTCGGCGAGCACGAGTTCGGTGCGTATGGTCTCAATGTCGCTTGCCGGATCATGGCTGCTCTCGTGGCGTATGACATCCGGATCGCTGAAGAAACGCACGACTTCGCAAATCGCATCGGTCTCGCGGATATTGGCAAGAAACTGGTTGCCTAGCCCTTCCCCTTCGCTTGCGCCTTTGACGAGCCCGGCGATATCGACGAATTCGACGGTCGCGGGTACGATTCGCCCGGGATGCACGATATCCGCGAGTTTCTGCAGGCGCTCGTCTGGCACGGGGACGATGCCGACATTGGGGTCGATAGTCGCAAACGGATAGTTTGCGGCAAGACCGGTTTGATCGGTTAGTGCGGTGAACAGGGTCGACTTGCCAACATTGGGAAGTCCGACTATGCCAATGGATAACGACATGTTGTGCTTACTCTCCTTCTTCTGCTTCTTGCGGGTCTTCTGGGACAACGTTCTCGGGCGGCACGCCCGTTTGCGTCGCGCGGGCCTTCGGGGGAACGGGGTAATCGGCACGTGAATCCTGCGAGCTTTCATACGATGCGCTCGATACGGTATCGGACTCTTCTTGGGTACCGTCTTCGGTGTTCGACGCGTATGTGGTTCCAGCAACAACTTGTGCAACTTCGGAGTCTACCGTCTCATGGAACGAATGCACGATATCGGCAAGCTCGACGGCATGGACCTTCGATGGATCGTGGTTTTGCTGCTCGATCCAGGCGACGGGCGGCACGGGAAGCATCTCGGTGACATCTTCGTACACAGGCTGCTCGATTTCTTCGGTAAATTCGACATGCGCCGCGTTCTCATCCCCACCTTGCGCGAGCACCTCGCCGCTATTTTCCGCAAAGACCTGCTTTTGGGCACCGGTGATATTGATGCAAATAGCGCCAATGATGAACGGCACCCAGAAGATAAGGCCGCGGTATGCGAGCGCGATAGCCGCTGCCTGCGCAACGTTCGCGCCGTAAGCGGTAAGGATAAGGGCGAGCAGCACCTCTACTGCACCGATAGTCTGCAAGATGAAGGTCGCGATGATGAAACCCGCGACGTAACTTGCCATCAAGTACGGAATATAGGTGAAATCGAACGCGAAGCCCACGAATATGAAGCATAGGCAGTCGCAAGCATGGAGCAGAACCATGCGCGCGAACATGATGACAAGCGCACGGGGTTTTTCGACGGCGATTTCCGCCGCTTCATGAAACGACGCCGCGATGCGATCCGACCAAGGCTCCATTGGCTCGCGCTTGAGAACGACCAGAGTTCGATTGACCAGACGTTCAACCCATGCAAACAGCTTGCGTTCCTGATCGACATGCCCATAGCCAAGCCACATGATAAAACCGAAGGTAAATATCATGAGCAGCACGGCAAGACCGCCGAGCGCGAGATACCAGACCATCTGCCCTGTGAAGATGAGTATCGCGAAACCAACGAGCATCACGACGGCGAAGCCACCAAAAAAGCCGATCTTCTCGAGAAAGACCACCGTGACCGACTTTCCCATATCAAGCCCCTGTTTATGCGACCAGGCGGCAATGAGCACCGAACCCGCGGTGCCAGCCGTCGGCGCACAGTCGTTGGCAAAGGTCACCGAGAACACCAAGGGGACAATATGCAGGTACTTGACCTCCTCGTCGACGCAGCGAAACACTGCTTTATAGGCAAAGGCATGACTGAAATAGCGTCCGAACAGGCAGAACGCAGCGGCAATGAAAGGGGCGAGCTCGACGCCTTGTATGGTCTCGACAAAAGCTCCAAGGTCATCGCGCTTGATGAACACGATCACGGCGACGATCGCGAGGACCACGAAGGGAAGAATGATGTTCCAGCGCTTCTTCATCCGATACGTCCATCACTCCACGTTGGCAAAGCCTGATTCGTCCAGAGCCGTGGAAAACATGGCGCTAGAGCCCGCGAGATTAGCTGAATAATTGTTCAATTGCTCGATAGCAGACGAACCGGAGTCTCCGGTGAGCGGCGTGGGCTGGTAGTCGTTGTAACTGCTCGTGCTGCTTACCAGGCAGGGAACGACGCGAACAGCTTTGCGCGTGGTGTCATCAAGCACGAGCTTGCCATCTTTAAAGGTGAAGCTCTGCTGGAAGATCATGGTGTGGTAATCCATGGGGTTGCTGTTGCCGCCAAAGCAGAAATTGGCGAGGCTGTAGCAAATATAGCGTTGGTTGTAATACTCGATACCCTGGAGCACGTGCGGATGGCCGCCAAGCACAAGGTCGCACCCGGCGTCGACAGCGGCATGTGCCATCTCGACCTGAGTCGCGGCCGGCGCATACTCACCTTCGTTGCCCCAGTGGAACACGCCGATAACGAGCGAGCAGCCTTGCTTCTTCAAGTTTGCGATGTCCTCTTTGAGCAGGGTCATCCCCGCATCGAAGTCATCGAGCTCGCAGATTCCGAACAGCCCAATGGTGATTCCGTTGACCTCGTAGGTTGCGGTGCGGTCATAGCCGAAGCTGGTGATGTTCGCAGAAGCGAGGTTAGTCTTGGTTTCCTCGTAGCCCGAAGTCCCATAATCGAAGGAATGGTTGTTCGCGAGATTCACCGCCTCGACGCTTCCACCATTGAATACCTGCGTGTATTCGGCAGGGCCTTTAAAATTGAATGTCTTTTCAACTATATCGTCGCTTTGCGTAATCGCGCCTTCGCAATTGGCAATAGTGAGCTGATCGTTACTCGTATATGGCAGCACGTTTTCGAAGAAATACGCAGGGCCTTTATCCGCGAAGTATTCATTGAAGCTCCCGCTATACGAAAACGTTGGGTCTTTTCCTAAGGTGCAATCCCCCACTGCCGAGACGGTGATTGTCGTGTCTTTACCAGATTTCAATGCAGCTGACGAGGCATTTGCCGACTGCTGGGCCGAGGCGACTCGCTGCTGTATAAGCGCAGCGAAGCTCTGCGAGGTCTGCTGTGACTCGTTTGCCTTGAGAAACGGCAGGCCACCACAGGCGAATTGCCAGATGCAGGCCACGAATAAAACGACGAGAATGACAATCACGACGATAATAGGCCAGCGGCGCGGGGCTTTGCTGTAGATGCGCATGCTGCTATTGCCGCCACGCCCTCTGCCGCGAGCAGAATACAGGCCGCGCTTGTCGCCACCATATATTCCCCTATTGGTTCCTCCACCAATATAGGTTTCCTTGCGTCGTGCCATGTAAAGGTAAGCTCCCAGCTGCAAACAAAAGATGCTCTATTCTATCATTTCACCCTGTACCGCGCATGAAAGGGCAGGCTATTCGGCCAAACGCGAATGAGTTGCTATCGAGCTGTGTCAAGCAGCAAAGAGCCGGAGTCTGGCCTGTCTAGGATTCTTCTTTATGGATATCGAAGCTCTGCGTGCCCGCGTCATCTCCGTGCTCTGCCGCGATAGCGCGTGCGGCCTCTTCGTTATCAAGAAACGCCTTGGCAACGAGCGGGTCAAACTGAGTCCCCGCTCCCTCGCGGATAATCGAGAACGCCTTTTCGATGGGCATGCCCTCTTTATAGCTGCGCTTTGAAACAAGCGCGTCGAAAACATCCGCTACGGCCATGATGCGCGCGGAAAGCGGAATCTCCCGCCCTGAGCGACCCGTCGGGTACCCCTTGCCGTCCCAGCGCTCATGGTGGAACTCGGCAAGTATCCTGGCCTCGTCAAGATACGTTGGCTCAGATACGGCATTTACGGCGCGTTCGAGTATCTCGCGGCCTGCGGTCGTGTGCGTTCTCATGGTGTCATACTCTTCGTCGGTGAGCCTTCCCGGCTTATTGAGAATGGTATCCGACACTACTATCTTACCCACATCGTGAAGAGGTGCCGAACGGACAACATCCGAGGCAAATTGCGCGTTGATCTCATCGGCATATATACCCTCTTTCTCCATCTGCTCAAGGATAATGCGGCAATACGCAGATGTTTTGCGAACATGGTCACCAGTAAATTGGTCACGTGATTCGACGAGATCCGCCATGACCATGATGAGGCTGTCCTGCATACGTTCGATCGTCTGCGCCTGCTTGGCGCCCTCTTCAATGAAGTTGGCAGTATCTTCCGCAGTTTTGACTATAGCATCGTACAGGTTTTCGACTTCGTCGCCTGTTTTTATCTTGAGCCTCTTAATCCGCCTGATCGTATAGTCGCGCGTTTCCTCGTCATCATACGCAAATCCGCTTGCAGCATATGCAATCGTGTTGATGGGATACACGAGGAAGAAATCGGCAACCCACAGAGTGAACGCCAGAATCACGATGAAGAAAGCGAGGAACAAGAAGAGTATCTTACCCAAGAAGATCACACCATCGTAGATGATGTCGTCCATGAGCAGATCCACAGCGACGTAGGCGACGCATTGACCAGAATCGTCGGTGACGGGGCGGTAAATCGAAAGCAGCCAGCCGTACGATTCGTTCGAGACGACGGGTTCAATCTCTTTACCGGCGAGCAGTTCATCGACCTGGTTGGCAAACGCCTCGTCAAATTCAATCACCTCGCCCAAATCGCTGCCTCGCTCATCGGGGGTATCTGGGTCAAAGACCACATGACAGCCGTCTTGTCTAATCTGGTAGACGTAGATGTACTCGACGTTAGAAAAACTCTCGCGGATATCCGCAAGCTCTTTTTCCGTCTGCGCATACCCCTCCGCAGACTCCCCTTCTTGCAGGTACGTATTCACGCGATTGCCGTCAATGGCGTTGAGCGCGAGATTCGTTATGCCTGTTGCCTTTTGCGCCTGCTCTGCAACCATAGACTCATTAAACGCATTGAAGCTGAAAACCGACGTGACGAGACCGACGACCACGACAACGATCGACACAATCGTGACGATCTTGGTACGCAGAGAAACCGTACGGGGCTGGGTTTTCGAAACATCTTCTCTTTGCTTGCTGTTGAGCGGCGCCTGTTGCCAGAACGTGCATTCGAGCAAATCGTGCAGCGAACTCGGAAGCAGGCGAGTGAAAACGACCGCGATGATGACCATGAG
This sequence comes from uncultured Coriobacteriaceae bacterium, assembly GCA_902783925.1. GTDB lineage: Bacteria > Actinomycetota > Coriobacteriia > Coriobacteriales > QAMH01 > QAMH01. The sequence goes on along the minus strand of CACZSV010000203.1, from coordinate 1,550 downwards.
CGCCTTGTCGCCCAGATCGAAGATGAAATCGGCGAGGAACTGGGCTGCGAATTCGCCGGGAATCCCATGCGTGAAAAACCACATGGCAAGGGGTGTGGAAGCGCCTCCAGAAAAACCGAATCCGAATAGCCAGGAGGTGATAATGCTGGAAAGGCCCCCGCCGATCAACGCGAGAATGAGGATAAGCAAAATGACCTTGAAAACGCGTTCGAGCCAGCCACGTTTGGCGAACCGCGCCGTTACAACAGCGATGAGCACATTGACGACGCCATAGTAGATCGCAACTTCATCAAAAGCCATGTTCACAATATTGGTGCTGTATCCAATGACGATACCCGGAATGCTACCGCCCAGTATCGCGCCGACCAAGGTTCCCAGAGAGTCTAAGAACAACGGCAGGTTCAGCGATTTTGCTATCTGAGCCCCGATGAAGTTGACTGCAATGCAGATAAGACAGAACAAAAGTATCGCTATTGCTTTTTGAGCGCCGCGGGGAGTATTGGACGATCCGTCAGCCATAGTGTCTCCTTGCCTTTTGCATGAGCTTCACCCATACAACTATGCATGATTGTATCATCACGTGACGTCTCCCTTGCAAAAGAACGGCGATGCGGTCACAAATGGCGCACAAACACCGAAGGCCGATAAGCTGCAGAAACGCATTCCAGAACCTGGTGATTACCTGCGTGGTGCTTTGTATCTTAGTCATATACGGATTATCTCAAATGCGCGTCGTATGATGTGCGATATAGGCAAGATCGATGGAAGAAGTGCCTTCGATTTTTTTAAACCATTCGATATCTTGGTCGGTTTGCCCATAAGGATATTGGAATTGGAACCTATGAAGCGAACCTTGCACAAACTGCATTTGGAGCGTTTTCAAGCGTAGCGAAAGACCAAGATAGTCCAACAAAACTACCCACTGCATATGCGACAAACCTGAAGATGGAGAAGAGACGAGACGCAAATCACCATACGCTCGCAAATTACTGTGCCACAGAGCCTGATTATCCACGTCAGCATCTAACTCCGCTTTTTCATGCAAAACAAAGCGTGCGGCCAAGAGCCCTCGGCCGCACGTCATTTTTTCTGAGCTTCAGTTTGCTCGAAGCTGCATTTTATTCTACTCAAAGGTCAAAATCTTGTTGAAGCCCGTCATATCGAATACGTCCATGACGTCGGAGCGCACATTGCGGAAGACGAGAGAGCCGCCGACCGTAGCGTGCTTCTGCATGGCAACGATAACGCGAAGACCGGCAGAGGAAACGAACTCGCATTGCCCCATTTCGACAATGATGTCATTAACCTGATCGTTATACAGGCCGTTCGCAGCCTCCTCAAGCATCGGCGAAGTGTTCGTATCGAGCCTGCCAACAAGCTCGACGAGTTTCTTTGATCCCTCATCCGAGACATTGATAGTAAGTGCATCCGCCATTCGCGTCTCTCCTTTCGCGCCGCTTCATGCAAGCATTTTATCTATGGACGTATTGTACGGCATTACAGTCAAGAAAGCGCATCAACTCTGAAAAACACGCCCTTGTTTCCATTTG
>CACZSV010000202.1 GCA_902783925.1 uncultured Coriobacteriaceae bacterium | reverse complement strand
CGTTCTTGTTTATGCCCAGCGGTACGATCTGGCTTGCCACGAGGGCAACGAGCACCAAACCCAGCAACACATACAGCACGATATTGCGGGTGTTGGGCCTTTTCTTGTTGGGAGTGTTCTGTTCTTCCACTCACTGTCTCCTTTGCTGCCGCGCCATGAGCGACTATTCATATACTTCCGGCTTCAGCACACCGATATAGGGAAGGTTTCTGTAACGCTCTGCATAGTCGAGCCCATACCCGACGATGAATTCGTCAGGGCAATCGAAGCCAACATACTTGCAGGTAATATCCACCTTTTGGGTGCCCCTCTTATGGAGCAAAGATGCAATCTCGATTGACGCGGGATTACGGTTGCCGAGAGTCTTCATAAGGTAATCGAGCGTGAGGCCCGAATCGAGGATGTCTTCTGCGATGAGGACATGTTTGCCTTCGATGGGCGTGCTCAGGTCTTTAACGATGTTCACGACACCAGACGTCTTCACTCCAGCACCGTACGAGCTGACGGCCATGAAGTCCATTTCGAGCGGAAGCTTGATCTCGCGAACGAGGTCCGCCATGAAAATGGCTGCTCCGCGCAAAACGGATATGACGATGAGCCGTTCTTTGCCCGCGTAATCGGCAGTGATCTGCTCACCCATAGCCCGAACACGCGCATGCAGCTCTTCTTCGGTGAAGAGAATTTCCTTCACATCTTCGTGCATCGATACCCTTTCGTAGACTGGACAGCAACTTATCTATTATGTCACTTGTAAACAAAAATCCCAGTTCATCTTAAATTCGTCATAGAAACGCAATCAAGCGCGGGCGAGTGAAATCCGCGCCCCGCGCGAAGGAACGTCATGCCGACTCATCCGGAGCCACCTCTGCGCATAAAGTTGCCGCTCGAACGCTACATCGTGCGCTTGACAGCTTCCTTCCATCCGCCTAAAAGCTCGCCCACACGCGCTTGCTCCATCTTTGGCTCGAAGACCTCATCGCTTGCGCGAAGCGCTTTCAGCTCGTCGACGTCCTTCCAAAAACCGCTCGTGAGCCCAGCGAGAAACGCAGCGCCCAATGCCGTTGTCTCGACATTGGCAGGCCGGCGGATTTGCGTGCGCAAAACATCGCTTTGGAACTGCAGCAGAAAGTCGTTTGCAGATGCGCCACCATCGACGTTAAGCTGCGAGAGCTCTACACCGGCATCGGCTTGCATGGCGCTTGCGAGATCGTAGACCTGATAGGCAAGCGCTTCCAGCGCAGCGCGTGCAAGCTCGGCTCGTCCGCTGCCACGCGTCAAACCGTAGATGGCGCCACGCGCCTCGGGCTTCCAATACGGCGCCCCCAGCCCCGTGAACGCGGGAACGATGTACACACCGCCCGTGTCGTCGATGCTTTCTGCCAAATACTGGGTCTCGGATGCATTCTGGATTATGCCCAGCTCATCGCGCAGCCACTGGACAAGCGCACCTGCAACAAAGACGCTGCCTTCGAGTGCGTATTCGGTATGACCCACTCCCGGAGCCGAAGCGGCGATAGTAGTCACAAGATTGTTCTTTGACGAGATGGCGTTTTCTCCCGTATGCATGAGCAAGAAGCAGCCGGTACCATACGTGTTCTTGGCCTGCCCCTCCTCGAAACAGCACTGCCCAAAGAGCGCGGATTGCTGATCGCCGGCAACGCCGCAGATAGGAACGCCCTGCGGAATGTTTGGATAATCAGTCACGCCATACTGCGCAGCGCTCGGACGCACGTCGGGCATCATAGATGCGGGGATGTCAAACAGGTCGAGAAGCCACTCGTCCCAAGTGCCCTTGTGGATGTCGTAGAGCATGGTCCTGCTCGCGTTTGTCACATCAGTCGCGTGGACCTTACCACCCGTCAGGTTCCAGATGAGCCAGCAATCAACCGTGCCAAAAAGAAGCTTGCCCTCGTCAGCCAGCTTACGGGCACCTTCGACGTTATCGAGTAGCCATTTGATTTTACTCGCGGAAAAATACGCATCGGGATGCAGGCCCGTGATCTGCGCAATGCGCTGCGAAACCTCTGGGGCGCCGCACAGCTCCTCGACCATCTGCGCCGTTCGGCGACATTGCCATACGATGGCGTTCGCAATGGGTCTGCCGGTTTCACGATCCCAGACAATCGTCGTCTCACGCTGGTTGGTGATGCCAATACTGTCGATATCGGCCGCCTTAAGGCCACGCTCGGTAATGAGCTCCGTTAGAGAGCCCAGCTGAGAGAAGATGATTTCCTGCGGGTTATGCTCGACCCAGCCCGGTTGCGGGTAGATTTGCCCGAACTCGCGCTGCACCGAACCAGCGAAGTCGCCGTTATGGTCGACGAGTACGGCGCGCGAGGATGTTGTTCCTTGGTCAAGTGTTATTACGTACTTTCCGCTCATGTCCCGCTCCTTTAGTTCACGAATTGCAATATTTGCCAAGCCAGCTTACAACATCTTCAAACACAAGCTGCCTGTCAGCTTCGTTGAGAATCTCGTGGCGCATGCCCTCATACAGCTTGACCCCGACGTCTTTTACCCCGGCATTGCGGGCAAGCGTTGCAGACGCCTCGACGCCTTTGCCCATCAAGCCCACGGGGTCGTCAACGCCGCTAATATAGAACAGAGGCAGGTCCTTAGGAATGCTCGCAGCACTTTGCTTAGAGCAGACCTCGCCGGTGAGCGCTGTGAGCGTTGCATATCCGCCTGCAGAAAACATGAAGCCGCATTTCTCGTCGGCAAGATACGCGTCGACGTTGGCCTCGTCATACGAAAGCCAGTCAACGCGCGTACGCGGGTTTTGAATCGATTTGTTGTAGGCGCCGACGCCCATGTTATCGAGCAGAGTGCTCTGATAGCGTGCGCCACGCACGGTTGAAATGAGGCGCGCAACGGTGTTGCCAGCGCGTGATGTTGCTGGCGGAACAAAGGCCGTCCCGCAGATGACCGCGCCCGCAAGGCCCTCGCCGTGGCGTGCGACATACGAGAGCGCAACGAAGCTTCCCATGGAATGCCCGAACACAAAGCATGGGGTACCGGGTTTGCAGCGCGCCGCAGCGAGCGAGCGCAGACGGTGCAGGTCCTCGACCAGAATCGTAGCGCCGCCATCAACCGGAAGACATCCCCACTCACTCGGGTCATTCACGCTCTCGCCATGCCCCAGGTGGTCATGGCCGAACACGAGAAATCCCTGCTCCGCGAGAAAGCGCGCGAATTCGTCATAGCGTTCGATGTATTCTTCCATGCCATGAGAAAGCAGCACGACCGCGCGTGCATTATCGGCATCTTGTGGCCTCCAGCAGAATCCGTGAATCTGGGTCTTGCCATCGGTGCTCGGAAACGAAATCGGTTCACGCGTGATGGGACTGGGCATTCGTATCACTCCCTCGGTAGACTTTGTCTTTGTATAGTATCTACGATTTTTGTTTTCATGTCGCGTCAGTCTCCTATAATCAAATGCGTTTGAAAGATGGAGAGAATACGTGACGAACACAGAACAAACGCCGCAGCAAACACCAGATAACGAACCGACGCCCCGCCGCCAACGACAAGCGAAACCGCACAGGCAGGGCGCTATTGCCAAGCTCGCCAATCACTGGATCGACAGGCTCCTCGGCAGTGCCAAACAGGGAAGCTTCGCCGAACAAGAAGAGCAGTACTCATCGCACAGGACCAAGCGGGACTTCATATTCAACAGCATGGGGATCGGTGCATGGGGCGTCGTATTTCCCCTGCTCACCATAGTCGCCACACAGTGCGTGGGCGTCGAGCAGGCCGGCGAGTTCTCGCTCGCCTTTGTTATGGGCACCTTGCTCATGATTCTGGCGAATTACGGTGTCCGCACGTATCAGGTCTCGGACCTCGACGAGCGCCATTCCTTTGCCGACTACCAGATCAACCGCGTCCTCACTTGCATCTTGATGGTCCTCGTCGGCTACGTCTACTGTATGATCCGCGGGTACGGCAGCGAGATGGTTACCATCAGCATGGGCGTGTATATGTATCGCATGGTCGACGCGCTCGCCGATGTGTACGAAGGCCGCCTGCAGCAAAGCGACAAGATGTATCTTGCGGGCATTTCACAGGCCATACGTTCGGTGGCTGTGCTCGTTGTTTTCAGCATCGTGCTCTTTGTCACGCGGGAGCTTACTGCTGCATGCATCGCCATGGCCGTCATCGCCTTTGCGAGCTTTTTCTTATTCACGTTGCCGCTTGCGTATATGGAAACGCCCAAATCGCGCAAGTGGGAGTTGTCGAGCGTCGCTGAGCTCTTCAAGCAGTGCTTCCCGCTCTTCGTCGCACTTTTCCTGTATTCGCTCATCGACAATATGCCCAAGTTCCTGATGGAGGGAACGCTTTCCTACGACAACCAGCTCTACTTCAACGTGCTGTATTTCCCTGCGCAAAGCATATTGCTCACGGCGGGCCTCATTTACAAACCGCTTTTGCTCCGCCTTGCGGCCGCATGGGACGATGCAGATGACCACCGCACCTTCAACATCATCTTGGGGGCGATTTTTGGAGCGATCATCGCCCTTACCGTTGGAATGCTCGTTGTCATGGGCTTCATCGGTGTTCCCGTCATGAGCACACTTTACGGCGTCGACTTCGCACCGTTCCGCACGCATATGTACCTGATGATCATCGCCGGCGGCATTACCGCCGCCATCGACTTCATCTATCAGGTCATCACCGTGCAGCGGCGCCAGGGCACGGTCATGAAGCTCTACGGCATCACCTTTGTGTTTTCCGTTATCGCGACCCTTATTCTTATCAACATGTTTGGCCTCAAGGGTGCGGTCATCGCGTATCTGGCAGAAATGAGCCTGTTGCTCGTGCTCATCGTGCTGCAATTTGCGAATATCCGCATCCACAGGAACAAGCGCCCGACTACCGTCGAAGGCGTAGGGCAATATTGGGGATAGCCTGCATGAGCGGAGACCCTATGACAACTCGCGCGCTTCTCATGGTATCCGGTGGGTCAGACTCGACAGCGATGCTCGAGCTGATTTGCGCGTATGCAAACGAGCAGGACCTGCACGACGACCATCTGAGCAAAATGTTGAATGAGAACTTGCCAGAGGCGCAGGACATGGAAATCCATGTTCTCCACGTCAATCATATGCTCCGCCCCGGTGCTGCAGACGAAGACGAGCGATTTGTGCGCGAAAAATGCGACGAACTGGGTGTGCCTCTGGAGGTGCAGCGCATCGATATCGCGCGGCTTGCAAAAGCACGCAAGGGCGGTGTGGAGGCAATCGCACGCGAAGAGCGCTACCGGCTTGCAAACGAGGCAATCACCGGATTGGAAGACACTACGATGCACGGCATCGTCTGCACCGCACATACGCTAGACGACCGCGTCGAGACGTTCTTCATGCGCTCGCTTGTAGGTACGGGCCCGGGAGGATTGGGTTCCATTCCGCGAACACGGGGCAGGATTCGCCGTCCGCTTCTCGATGCGACACGCGAGCAGCTGCGTGATTGGCTCCGATCGCAGCATCCGGGCGTGCCTGATGACAAGCTTTGGAGAGAAGACGCCACGAATACCCAAAGCGAAAACTTTCGCAGTCAGGTGCGCATGGAGCTTATGCCCGTTCTCGAAAAGCTCCGTCCTGGCTTTGCACGTCCGCTCGCACAGACCATGGACTTGATTGCAGAAGAGGACGAAACGCTCAAGCAGCAAGCGCACTCGCAGGTTTATCGCAATATTGTCTGGGACGGCTCGTGCGCGAGATATCCAATCGCGGCGCTTGCACGCGAAAGCCGCCCGCTTGCACGGCGCATCCTACGCGAATGCCTGCTCATCGTGCGTCCAGACGCACGGCTCGAAAGCGCCCAGATCGAGCGCGTGCTCGAGCATTTGGAACAAACGGGCTATTCGACCGAGACAAGCGGAGGTATCCGCGTGCGTGTCGAAGACAATGAGCTCGTGATATTCGCTGTTGCGCAAGCTACCCAATGAGCGGAACAGCGCGTTTGAGTTCCTCGACGATGGCTATACTCTGCGGACATGCGTCTTCGCATGAATAGCATTCGATGCAGGCGCTCGGCGGATTCTTGCCTCCGCCCCAATTGATCCACTCCTGCACGTGCCGTCCAAACATCAAATCAGCATTCATCGCGAGAAACGCACCTGAGATACCGACGTTTTGCGGACACACCTTCGCACAATAGTTGCAGCCGGTACAGGGCACGAGGTCAAAGCTATCGAATTCCCTCAACGCCGCATCGATAACGTCCATCTGACCCGGAGCGAACCCCTCGAAGCCCTCGAGAGCGGCAATATTGTCTTCCATCTGCTCCATCGAATTCATGCCAGAGAGCACAGTGATGATATTGGGCTGGTTGGCGACGAATTGCAGTCCCCACGCCGCAGGCGACTGCTTTGGCTCGGCCTCTTCGAACACGCGGGCGACGTTTTCCGGCGGCGTCGCGAGCAAACCACCGCGCAGCGGCTCCATAACAACGACGGGCACCCCGTGCTTTGCGGCGACTTCGAGACATGCGCGGCTCTGGTTGATGGGGTTTTCCCAATCGAGGTAATTGACCTGCAGCTGCACGAACTCTACCTGCGGATGCGACGTGATGATCTCATCGAGCTCCTCGGCAGTGCCATGGTGCGAAAACCCGATATGCTTGATGTAGCCCTCTTCCTTTTTCTGAGAGACAAAATCCCACATGCCCAGGGCATCGAACACCGTCGTGCGGGGGCCGCCCGTCATATGCAGCAGGTAGAAGTCGAAATATCTTGCGCCCGTGCGCTCGAGCGATTGATAGAAATGCGCCTGAGCTTCTTCGGGGGTCTTGCAGCCAATCCAGGAAATCGCCTTTGTGGCAAGCTGGTAGCTTTCGCGCGGATACCGCTTGACGAGCGCCTCGGCGATAATCTCCTCGCTGTTTCCGTAAACCCAAGCCGTATCAAAGTACGTGAATCCCGCTTCCAGAAAACGGTCGACCATCTTGCAAATCAAATCGATGTCGGCGCTCCCGTCCTCAAAACGCGGCAGACGCATGAGTCCAAAACCCAATTTGCCGATATCTTCGCCTAAATACGCCATGACCCCTCCCTTAGTTCGGCAGGCATTTCTTACATATGTAAGACTGTACCATGTCGATTCTCGCATAGGTGTTCGTAAACGCATTTTGACAGCATTATCACAGGTTCAGAATATGCACCGTATCTCTGCTGCAGCTGCCCCCCGATAATCGTTGGTATCCTCCGCAGATTCAAGTTAAGGATAGCCGTATGTTGATAGGCAGTGCGCAGCCTAAAACATACCCATCATCTGCCAGAACGGCACGGCAATCATGAGACTTGCAATCGATATGACCGTGTACACGATGCAGTACTTGGCCAACTCGGAATGCCTCGCCATCTTGCCGTCGACGCTGTAATACGCCGCGAGATAGATGGGGTTTTGGTATTTCACGAACCAGGGGCTGATAACGGCATAGCTCGCAAAGCCGATGACCCAAGGGTTTATGCCCAGCGTGAGCGCAATGGGAATCACAAACGCCATGAAGATGTTGAGAAACGCAATCTGCGAGACAACGAGAAAGCGCACGAGCACGGTTATGACGGCGATTCCGGCAATGAAGAGGAAGGGATTGACCGCAAGCGCGGATATCACCGGACCGGCCGTGCCGACAACCCATTCGTTGATGCCCGCTTCGGCAAAGACATCGCCCAACCCGAGCACGATGCCGATGAAGACGAGCGAGCTCCAGCCAATACCTTTTCCAAAATTATCCTTGTTGATGATGCCGCATGCGCACATTGCCACAAGCGCGCAGGCCGCCACGGCCCACGCCGCTATTCCATGCAAGCTCTGCGTTACCCAGAAGGCAACGGTCACGATGATAATAACGGCCATCTGCTTCTCTGAGGCGCCCATTGGCCCCAGCTCGGCTCGCTGACGGTCCATCTCGGCATGCAGCTCTTCGATGGACGCGCGCTCATCCTGCCCGTTTTGATCGCGGTCGCCGCGCCCCGGCCGTGGGCCAAACAGTAAGACGATGCACGCAAAGTTCAAAAGCGTCATGGGAATGAACCACGGAAGTGAGGAGAGAAACCAGGTAACAAAATCAAACTGGGCTTGTATATCTGCGGGATAGAGCGCCAAAAGCGCATAGCCGATTATCGAAGCGCTGATAAACACGGGCGATACGTTCTGAACACCCGTGAACATGGCGAGAAACAAGCCGCTATCCTCACG
>CACZSV010000201.1 GCA_902783925.1 uncultured Coriobacteriaceae bacterium | reverse complement strand
CTATACGCGCGATGGAGCGTGAAGGAGCCCGCGAGTGCGTACACGGTAAACTTCGTTGACGAGGATTCTCCCGAAAGCGAACCCGCAGGCACGCAAAGCGTCATTCCAGGCGGCACGGCAACACGTCCTGAACCAGACCCCACCAACGAATACGCAACATTTGCAGGATGGTATATTGAGCTCGAAGACGGGCTCAGCGAAACAGATATCGCAGAGATCGAAAACGATCCTGAACTCGCCGCGACTGTATGGGTGGTCGGTACAAATGCGCGCGTTTTGTACGACTTCGACACGCCTGTCGACGAGAACATCACGCTATATGCACATTGGGATTATGGAGATTGCCTGGTTACCTACATCGACGAGGGCAGTGAGCTGTACGTCGACGTCGTTAAAAAGGGCGGCGTGGCAGAAAACTATGAGCTCGACGACATCTACGGCTACACGTTCAATGGTTGGTTCGCCGACGAGGCACTCTCGCAGCCCTATGATTTCTCGACACCCGTCACCGAAGACCTGACACTGTATGCGAAGTTGACGCAAAATCGATATACCGTCACGTTCAACAGCAACGGCGGCAGCGAAGTCGCGCCACAGAGCGTTGCCTACGAAGAGCTTGCAAACGTTCCGGAAGGCCCTGTATGGGCAGGTCATACGTTTATGGGATGGTACGAGGGCCTGGGCGCAGCACTTTCTGCCCAGGAAATTTCCGAGATAGAAGAAATCGCAGAGGCCTATGGCGTTGATTACACCGGCCTGCTTTGGCAAAAAGATGACACAACGCTGATGAAATACGACCTCGAAAACGATCCGATCTATTACGATCTCGACCTGCAGGCACGGTGGGAAGAGGGTACATTCACATACGAGACCGTCATCGAGGACGGTGCACCCAATGTCACGATTCTGAATAGCGCGGACGCAGCCTTATCGGTGCTGAGCGAAGAAGAGCTTGCCAAGGGCGCCCACGTGAGATTCGTTATACGGCCGCTGACCGAACAAGAAGCATCCTCAGATGACGCGAAGGCTGTCGACAAGCGCGCCCAGGAGCTAGGTGCTTCGAATAATCTCAAGTTCGACATCTCGGTATACAAGCGCGTCGAGGGCAGTTCCGAGGAGATTGCAGTCCACGAGCTTCCCGTACCGGCACAGCTTTCCATCGAGGTGCCCGATTCGCTGAAAGCAAGCGGAAGAACGTATTATCTGCTGCGCGCGCACGAAGGCGAGGCAACGCATATTGCCGAGGGAACGCAGAGCACGCTAACAGGGTCATCTGACCGCTTCTCGACATATGGAATCGCAGCCAAAGACGCAGCGAAGAACCCAAGTGCCGCGAAGAACTCTCCTATGCCGAGGACGGGCGACGGTAGCTTTACCACGATAATCCTGACGGTTCTGGGCATGGGCCTTGCCTTGGCAGCCATTGTGGCAACGAGAACATACGTGAAAAAACGCCGGTAAGCGCAAGCTTCAGACGACCTACGCAGGATGAGCGGGCAGAACGTTCCTGCCCGCTCTCGGTATCGTCTCTATGCACCGAGCAGCTGCGTATCTGCAATGAGGCGCTCTTGGGCATGCTCGAGTTGCAGCTTTACGGCCTCGTGGCCTGTTCCACCGTACGTGGTGCGACGCTCGACCACTTTATCGATATCGACCGCTTCGACCGCGTCTTCTGCAAAATGCTCATCGACTTGCGCAAGCTCGGCAGCGCTCAGCTCCTGCAGCGTTTTTCCCTGTTTCTCGCAATCGAGAACGAGCTTGCCCACAATCGCATGCGCCTCGCGGAAGGGCACTCCCTTGCCTACGAGGTAATCGGCCAGATCGGTCGCCGCCATAAAACCACCGTGCGCGCCGGCTCGCATCACGTCGGCGTTGACGTGCATCGTGCGAATCATGCCCGCCATCACTACAAGCGAATTGCCCAGCGTGTCGACAGCATCGAACACGCCCTCCTTGTCTTCCTGCATATCCTTGTTATATGCAAGCGGCAAGCCCTTCATCGTCGTGAGCAGGCCCATGAGATCGCCGTACACGCGTCCCGTTTTACCACGGATAAGCTCTGCGAAGTCGGGGTTCTTCTTCTGCGGCATAATGCTCGAGCCCGTCGAATATGCGTCGGAGAGCCTGATGAAATTGAACTCATTGCTCGACCAGTAGATAATCTCTTCGCACAGACGCGAGAGGTGCATCATCGCAACCGAACATGCATAGGCAAGGTCGAGCAAAAAGTCGCGATCACTCACCGCGTCCATGCTGTTTTCTCCTACTGCGGCAAAGCCGAGCTCGCGTGCGACGAACTCACGGTCGAGCGGATAGGTTGTACCTGCAAGGGCGGCGCTTCCCAATGCGAGCACGTCGGCTGCATCGTATGCGGCTTTCAAGCGCGTGAAATCCCGTGTGAACATCCAGTAATACGCGAGCATATGGTGCGAGAAGAGCACGGGCTGTGCCTTTTGCATATGGGTATACCCCGGCATGACGACGCCATAGTTCTCGTTGGCAATATCGAGAAGAGCAGCACGCAGGTCGAGCATCTGGTGGGCGAGGCCCTCGCTGAGCTTCTTGGCATGATGGCGCGCGTCTGTTGCGACCTGGTCGTTGCGGCTGCGCCCCGTATGCAAGCGTCCGCCGGCGGCGCCTATTGCCTCGGTCAGATTGCGCTCGATGGACATATGGATGTCTTCGTCGTCGATATCGAACTCGAACTCGCCCGCATCGATTCGCTCGCCAACTGCATCGAGGCCCGCACGAATATCATCCGCGTCCTGCTGCGAGATCACGCCTTGGCGCGCAAGCATCGCCGCATGGGCCTTCGATCCGGCTATATCCGATTCCCACATGCGCTTATCTACAGGCAAGGATGCCCCAAAGGCCTGCGTAAACTCGGTAGGCGAATCCTCAAAGCGCCCACCCCAAAGAGCATCGCTTTTGCGCTCATTCTCTTCCATGTCCTCATCCTCTCAAAATAATCGCGTAATACAAGCAAGGTACTGTAGGCGCTGGCCACTCGCAAGCATTTTTTGCCGTACTCTGGTAGACCTGAATCAACACATTTCGTGTCGAAAGCGAGAGCGGGGGCATTCTTTGGGCACTTAGGAAAGCACCCCTGCCGCGCTTCGACTCCATCCCCGAGCGAGCGCACGTCAGCGCCCTATGCCATGGGCAAACGAAGCGCCCATTGTGTCATCCCGAGCGAAGCGAGCCCGCAAGGGCACCCCATGCTTTGGGCATCTCATGGCGGGCTCGCATGATAACTTTTGGCAAATTCGTCACAAATGAATGGGAAACTCCAGCTTGCTAAAGCTATAATATCCGCCGCTACTATATAGACGCGTAAGGGATGCTTATTATGAATTCAGGCGATATGGCGGTAATCATTGCCATTCTCATCTACTTTATGGCAGTGCTCATCATTGGTTTTTCGTACGCACGACGTTCGAATAGGTCTTCTTCGGACTACTTCTTGGGAGGCCGCAAGGTCGGCCCGTGGTTCACGGCTCTTTCCGCCGAAGCATCCGACATGTCCGGCTACCTGCTCATGGGTCTTCCCGGTCTTGCCTACTTCACCGGCGCGGCGGACGTCGGCTGGACTGCAATCGGCTTAGCTATAGGCACGTACCTTAATTGGCTCTTCGTCGCTAAGCGCCTGCGCCGATATTCCGAAAAAGCAAATGACTCCATCACGCTTCCCGGTTTCTATTCGAACCGCTTTCACGATGACAAAAACGTCATCGGCACCATCGCCGCGATCATCATCCTCATCTTCTTCTGCGTATACACGGGCAGCTGCTTTGTGACCTGCGGCAAGCTCTTCCATACGCTCTTTGGCGTTGATTACTCGCTCATGATGGTCTTTGGCGCCATCATCGTGTTCCTCTACACTATGGTCGGCGGATATCTCTCAGTCGTCGCAACGGACTTCCTCCAGGGCACACTCATGTTCTTTGCCCTCTCCATCGTGGTCATCGGCTCGATTACCATGGCCGGCGGCCTCGACAACACCGTACAGTTCTTGAGCGATATTCCGGGATACCTCTCGATGACTCAAATGTCGGTTCCTGCCGTTGACGCAGATGGCGTCCAGCAGGTGAGTAACGGCGCTCCTGTTTTCGAGATACCCGCGGAATACGGCATCCTCACCATCATCTCAACCATGAGCTGGGGTCTCGGCTACTTTGGCATGCCGCAGGTTCTCGTTCGCTTCATGGGCATCCGCAGCGACGACCAAATCAAGACGTCGCGCCGTATCGCTATCGTGTGGGTCGTTATCTCGATGTTCTGCGCCGTGATGATCGGCCTTATCGGCCGCTACCTCATCCCCGCAGAGCTCCTCACGCAATCTGCTGCCGAAAACATCTTCATCGTGCTTTCGAAGATGATGCTCCCGTCGTTTGTGTGCGGTATCGTCGTTTCGGGTATTCTCGCCGCATCGATGTCCTCGGCAAGCGCCTACCTGCTGATTACCGGTTCTTCAGTTGCAGAAAACATCTTCCGCGGCGTCTTCAAGAGAGATGCCACCGATAACCAGGTGCTCATCGTAAGCCGCATCACGTTGGCATGCGTGCTGCTCTTTGGCGTCATCGTGGCCTGGGATGAGAACTCCGTCATATTCACGGTCGTGAGCTATGCCTGGGCAGGACTTGGAGCATCGTTTGGCCCGCTTACGCTCTTTTCGCTCTATTGGCGCCGCACGACCAAATCCGGTGCAATCGCCGGCATGGTCGTCGGAGCTGCGACCGTGCTCATCTGGCACAACCTCATCAAACCACTCGGCGGCGTCTTTGGTATCTACGAGCTGCTTCCGGCTTTCTTGCTGGGATGCCTCGCCATCGTTATCGTCTCGCTTTTGAGTAAGGAGCCCTCGCAGGCAATCTACGACGAGTTCGATCACTATATGGACGAAGAGCGCGTCGATCGCAACCTCGACGCGGTCATCGAGGGCGGCATTCCGCTTCAGGGTGTGAACCAGCCCATCGACACACCAAAGCAATCGGAAAACACGCCATCTGCTGACGCGTCGAGCGCCGAGGAGGCCATCGCTCAAGGAACGGATACCGAAGAAACACTTGTCTAGCACTTTATGGAAGCTGAAAATTATAAAACCATGCGCATAAGCCCGCGTGTGAGCACGCAGGTGAGTGCGCGAAAGAGAAGACGGCGCGACCCCGCAGCCCAAAAAATCAAGAAGCGCTATATCACATCGCTTGATGGCCTGCGTGCGCTTGCCGTCTTTGCAGTGATCTTCTACCACCTCAACTGCCAGTGGGCACAAGGCGGTCTGCTGGGCGTCACCGTATTCTTCGTGCTTTCGGGCTATCTCATCACCGGGCTTTTGGTAAACGAGATCGAAGAGACGGGCAAAATCGACCTCATCCACTTCTGGATGCGGCGCGTACGGCGCCTCTTCCCCGCAATCGTGCTCGTGATAGTCTGCGTCACCCTGCTCTGTGTGCTCTTCAACCACCCGCTTCTCACCAAGATGCGCCCGGATATTATTCCCTCGCTGTTCTGGTTCCAGAACTGGTGGTACGTGTTCCGCGGCCTTTCGTATTTCCAGGCACTCGGCGACCCCTCCCCGCTCACACACTTCTGGTCGCTGGCCATCGAAGAGCAGTTCTATCTTGTCTGGCCGCTTATCCTGCTCGGCGCTTCCAAGATTTTTGGCGCAGACCGCAAAAAGATGAGCATCGGCTGCGCGCTGCTTGCCATTGGATCTGCCGTGCTCATGGCCGTGCTCTTCGATCCGCATGCCGACCCGACGCGCGTGTACTACGGCACCGATACGCGTGCTGTCTCGCTGCTTATCGGCGCATGGATGGCGCTGAACTGGCCCGGCCAGCAGCTTACGCCCGAGAACACCAAGGGCGTCTCCAAGACACTCGTGAACACGCTCGATATAGTCGGTTCAATCGCCTTGGTCGGCCTCATAGCCATGATGGTGTTCATCGGCGGGATGGACCCGTTCATGTACCGTGGCGGCATCGTGCTCTGCAGCGTGCTGACCGCCGTCGTGCTTGCCGCGCTCGTGCACCCGCGCAGCCGTCTGGCCCACATCTTCGAGGCAAAACCGCTGGTCTGGATAGGCCAGCGTTCATACGGCATCTATCTATGGCACTACCCCATCATCTTGCTCCTCAAGCCCATCAACCCCATTGGCGTGCCTTACACCTGGTGGTTCATGATTCTCGCCATCGCCATCACGCTTGCTGCATCTGCGCTTTCGTACCGCTTTGTCGAAGAGCCCATACGACGCGGTGCCATCGGCAGAGAGTGGAGGCGCATCAAGGAGCGCGGCCTTGGCGTGGAACTGAAGCGCAATCTGAAGATTCAGGTAATCGCGCCAGCGCTTCTATGCACCATGGTCTTATGCACCACTGTTGTCGGTTGTGCGACTACCCCCGACGCCAACTTTGTTCCCGAAGGTGCAATCAAGAGCACTGGTGTCGATGTCGAACATGCGATGGATTTAGCCCAACAGCAAGTCGAAAATGGGTCGACTTCTACTTCCAACCCGCCCGCAGTCGAAAAACGCAATCCCGTTCTCATCGGCGACTCCGTTCCCGGAGACAGCAAACCGCAATTCAACAGCCATTATGACAAGGGACTTATCGATTGCTATATTGGCCGCTGGCTCTATCAGGCGCAAAACGTGTATTCCGAATACGTCGCCCAGGGTGTTGTCGGTAATGTAGTCATCCTGGCGAACTTCTCCAATTTCGAGATACAAGACGGGGAACTCGACGAATTTTACAAGCTCATCAAACCCGAGCAGGACCTGTTTATCGTGAACGTCGTAATTCCCGACCCGTTCCAGGATGATACGAACGCCAAACTCGCCGCGTTTGCAGATGCACACCCCAACGTTCACCTTGTCGATTGGCATGCGCTGTGCTCGCCGGAGGACAAGATGAAAGCATACCTCTGGGATGACAGGGAGCACCTCAAGCCCGAGGGCGCGGAAGCATACCAGAATCTTATCTACGATGCTGTAAAGGGATATCTCTAGGCTGAAGACGCTAAAGCACAAGCTCCCCGTTCATTCAAAAAAACCGGGGCGCATTGTGCATGCGCCCCGTTTCCTTAGCCTTTGCGTAAAACCAGGTTACTCGCCCTGCATCTTGTGGCGCTGACGAGCCCAGACGCGCGTAGGCAGGCCATGCAGGTCGATAAAGCCCTTGGCGCTGTCACGATCAAAGGTGTCGCCTTCGTCGTAGGTGGCGAGGTTGTAATCGTAGAGCGTGTACTCGCTGCGACGACCCACCGTCACACAGCTCCCCTTGAAGAAGTGCAGGCGCACATCGCCGGTCAGTACTTCCTGCGTTGTCGCACAGAAACCGTCGAGCGCTTCTTTGAGCGGGCTGAACCACAGGCCGTTGTAGACGAGCGTCGCCCACTTCTGCTCGATAATCGGCTTGAAGTGGAGCACTTCGCGCTCGAGGCACAAGTCTTCGAGCGCCTTGTGAGCCGTGATGATTGCCAGGGCGCCCGGCACCTCATAGCATTCACGGCTCTTCACGCCCACGAGGCGGTTTTCAATCATATCGATACGGCCAAAGCCGTTGCGGCCCGCGATATCGTTCATCTTGAGGATGATGTCGTGGAAGCTCATCTTCTCGCCATCAAGCGCGCAGGGAACGCCCTTGTCGAAGCTGATAATCACGTATTCGCCTTCTGCAGGAGCCTCGTAGCCGCTGCTCGTCATCGTGTAGATGTCTTCGGGCGGCTCGTTCCACGGGTCTTCGAGCACGCCACATTCGATGGCACGGCCCCAGAGGTTGTCATCGATGGAATACGGGGACGATTTAGTTGTGGGAACCGGAACGCCATGCTCTTCGGCCCATTTCATCTCGTCGGCACGTGTATGCAGGTCCCACTCGCGAACAGGCGCGATAATGGTGAGGTCGGGATCGAGGCTCTGCACCGCAACTTCGAAGCGCACCTGGTCGTTGCCCTTGCCCGTGCAACCATGGGCAACGTACTTGGCACCGAACTGATGCGCAATATCGACCAGGTGCTTGGCGATGACAGGACGGGACAGGCAGCTCACCATCGGGTACTTGTTCTCGTACATGCAGTTTGCGGCAAGCGCCTTGGTAAGGTATTCGTTCACGTATTCTTCGCGCATATCAATCGCGAGCGACTCGATTGCGCCGACATTCAACGCCTTTTGACGCACGAACTCGAGATCCTGACGCTCCTGCCCAACATCGCCAACCATCGCGATTACATCGAGATCGTACTTCTCCATAAGCCATTTGATGCAAACGGAGGTATCAAGACCGCCCGAATACGCGAGCACTACCCTGTCTTTTGCCATTTTGTTTCCTTTCCCTAGATGAAGACCTAATGTAGTAATCCAATACTTCCAGCTTCAAAACCCTTGAGATCGCCTGTTCGCGATGTCGCGGGGGTATACCGTGTGCTACACGAGCATAGCATCTATCGTCGTTTGAAACCGCTTGCCCGCTTTCTCGTCAGCGCAGACAACCAAAACCGTGTCGTCTCCGGCAATACAACCGAGCATGCCTTCGCATTGGGCTGCATCCAAAGCGGCTGCAATGCTGGAAGCGCAGCCTGGTCCGCTGAGCAGCAGCACCTGATTGCCCGCACGGCGCGTCTCGTGCACCGTGCCTGCGATAAGCGAGCGCAGACGGTAATCTTCGGGGAGTATGTATGCACCGTCATGCCCCTTGCGCAGCTCGAGCTCCGTTATATCGCGCGAAACGGTCGCCTGCGTTACCTCATAGCCAAGCTCGCCCAGACGTTCGGCAAACTCCGCTTGCGTGCGAATGTCCTCGCCACGCACAAGCTCGCGCATGACGCTATGACGCTTTTCTCGAATGCTTGCCATGATCACACCGCACCCATCAGCAGGCTCAGCAACGCCTTCTGCGCATGGAGGCGATTTTCCGCCTCATCGTAGATGACCGAATACGGGGCATCCATAACCTCGTCGGTGACTTCTTCGCCGCGATGCGCCGGTAGGCAGTGCATGAAAAGCGCTCCTTGTGCTGCCCGCGCCATGAGCTCGCCGTTTACCTGGAAACCCTCGAATTCGGCGAGGCGCTGATCGTGCTCGTCCTCGTCGCCCATCGAGGTCCAGGTGTCCGTAAGAACGATATCCGCACCAGCGACCGCCTGCGCGGCATTCTCGAAGATTTCGATGCTCGCACCGGCCTGGCTTGCAAGCTGCTCGCATTCGGCGACGACGCGTGCATCTGGCATATGGATTGCCGGGCATCCCAGACGTACATGCATGCCCGCAAGCGCCCCCATCTCGAGATAGGTGTGCGCCATATTGTTGCCATCGCCCACATAGGCGAGCGTGAGCCCCTTGAGCGTGCCCTTGTGCTCGACGATCGTGAGCGCATCGGCAAGGCCCTGACAGGGATGGAAATCGTCGGAAAGCGCGTTGATGACCGGGTTCTTCGACCACTTCGCGACCTCGGCGACTTTGGATTGCTCGAAGGTTCGCAGCACGATGGCGTCGACGAATCGCTCGAGTACGAGGGTGGTGTCCTGCACGGTTTCCCCTCGGCTGAATGCGGAGTGATCATCGCTCATAACCAGTGGATGCGCGCCAAGACGATATGCGCCAATTTCGAAGCTCGAACGCGTGCGCAGGCTCGGCTTTTCCATGATGATGGCGATAGCCTTTCCTGCGCAGGGAGCTTCGTGGATGCCGGCGGCCCAATCGGCCTTCTGCTTTGCAGCCGTTTGGAGCACAAGCTCGAATTCTTCTGGCGTCAGATCGAGCAGGCGCAGGCAGTCTCGCCCTGCAAGCGAGTTAGCGTTCATTTGCAGACCTCCTTGTAGACCAATGGTAGTTTCTCTATGAGTACGTCCACATCTTCCTTTTCTATGATAAGCGGCGGCAGAAAACGGATGATATCTGCCGCAGGCGCATTGAGCACGAGCCCATGACGCAGGGCATTGAGCACTGCTTCGGCGGCCACTGGCTGCTCGAGGCTCACACCGCACATCAAGCCACGGCCACGCACATCGGTCACGAAGGGAAGCTCCGCAAGGCGCTTGCGCAGATACTCGCCCATCTCGCGCACGTGCGCAAGAAAGCCCTCTTCGCACATGATCTGCGTCGTCGCATCGGCCGCCGCGCAGGCCACGGGACCGCCGCCAAAGGTCGTACCGTGCATGCCCGGCTGCAAAAGCGAGGCGAGCTCGGTGCGTGCGGCGAAAGCGCCCATGGGAATGCCGTCGGCGATACCCTTTGCCATGGTCACGATATCCGGAACGATGTCGTAGCCCTGGAAGGCAAAATACTCGCCCGTGCGGCAGAAACCCGTCTGGACCTCATCGACTATGAGCAGCATGCCGCGCTCGTGCGTCATCTCGCGTGCCGCCTTGAGAAACTCGGGCGTGCACGGCCATACTCCGGATTCGCCCTGCACACACTCGAGCATGAGTGCGCACGGTTTGGTGCCGTCGTACTCCGCGTCGAGCGCGACTTCGAGCGCTTCGATGTCGTTGAGCGGCGTGCGTCCAAAACCCATGGGCAGGGGCGCGAAGGGATCCTGCTTATTATCTTGCGCCGTTGCGGCAAGCGTCGCGAGCGTGCGCCCATGAAACGACTTCACCGCAGACACAATGCCATATGCGCCATCAAGGCTTTGCTTGCCCCACAGGCGTGCGAGCTTTATCGCGCCCTCGTTTGCCTCGGCGCCCGAATTCGCAAAGAAGCTCTGCCAGGTTTCGTCATTGCCATTGGCGAGCATGAGCGAGATGCGCTCGGCAACTTCACCACGATGCTCGACATAGTAGTAATTGCTCACGTGGAGGAGCTTGTTGATTTGCTCTTCGAGCGCGCTCGTCACGCGCGTATTGCAATGTCCTACGCTCACGACGCCGATACCAGAGAGAAAATCGAGATATTCGTTTCCCTCTTCGTCGATGAGCCACTGCCCCGCCCCACTCACGAACTCAACGGGCTTGCGCACGAATGTGTGCATGACATACGTATTGTCAAGCTTTTGCGCCAAATCGAACTGCTTGCCCATATTATTCTCCTCTTCCGATGGTCTGAATGGACTGTTCGAGCTTGCTTGCAAAGTTGCTGACCGGCGCCTCGACAAAGCCGGGCGACATGCCGTCATCCTTATGGCGTACGATGAGCGTGCCGACACCTGCATCGGTGAAGATCTCGAGCACGAGCGAGTGCGCTACGGTCCCGTTGATGATGTGCGCTTTGGCAACACCTGCAGAAAGCGCAGTCACACACGCATTGATCTTGGGGATCATGCCGCTTGACATCGTGCCGGATTCCGCGAGCTCGACCGCCTCGGAAAGCGCCATGCGCAAGACGAGCGTGGACTTGTCGTCGAAATCTGTATAAATACCGTCGACATCGGTGATAAAGACGATTTTCTGAGCCCCGAGGCTCGCGGCGATTTCGCCCGCAACGGTATCGGCATTGATGTTGAAATCGCCATCTTCCCCATAGCCAACGGTCGCGATCACGGGGATGTAGTCCGCGGCGAGTAGGTCTTCGATAAGCGTGGTGTTGATGGACTCGACCTTGCCCACGCGGCCGAGCGCCGGGTCGAGCGGCGTTGCCTTGATGATCTTGGCATCGGCGCCGTTGAGGCCCACGGCAACCGAACCGTGCTTGTTGATCGCGCTCACAAGGTCCTGATTGACCTGCCCCACCAGCGTCATCTTGACGATCTCCATGGTCTGCTCATCCGTGACGCGCTGTCCGTTTTCGAAGTGCACCGGAATATCGAGGCGCTTGAGCATGGCGTTGATGTTTGGACCACCGCCATGCACGATGACGGGATTTGCGCCCATAAGCTTGAGCATGATGATGTCGTCGACGACGGCGTCGCGAAGCTCGCCTGCCACCATCGCCGCCCCGCCGTATTTGATGACGACGGTCTTGCCGGTGATGTCTTCGATCCACGGCAGGGCATCAAGCAAGACACGCGCACGCACCGTATTGGGCAATGTGTCGATATCGTCTACGTCGAGCTCTGCGTATTGTTTGCGAAACTGCATGCATTATTCCTAACTACGATAGTCGGCATTGATATGGATGTACTCATGGGTCAGATCGCAGGTCCAAACGCGCGCCTGCCCGCCCTTGCCCGTACCCAGGCTGACATCGATGACAATCTCGTCTGCCTCGAAACGCTTGAGCGCTTCATCCTCGTCAAAGCCGCAGGGCAATCCGGCGCGTAGAACCGGCATGCCTATAATGTCTATATCCACATCGTTTTGCCTGAATGCCGCACCGCTGCGCCCCACAGCGGCGGCAATACGGCCCCAATTGCAATCGTGGCCGGCAATCGCCGTCTTGACGAGCGGGGAGTTCGCGACGGTGCGTGCTGCCGCGTCGGCGTCCGTGTCGCTCGCGGCATCGCGCACGTTGACCGTCACGAGCTTTGTCGCGCCTTCGCCATCTGCGGCAATCTGGCGCGCAAGGTTCTCGCATACCGCCCGCAGAGCATATGCCAAGACATTGAATGCCTCGTCATCGTCTTGGGGTACGGGCGCCGCTCCACTCGACAAAAAGAACACGCTGTCGTTGGTCGAGGTATCGGAATCGACAGTAACCCTGTTGAACGACACGTTGACCGCCCGACGCAGAGCCTCTTTGGCACTCGAGCGGCCAAGCGGCATATCCGTCGTGAGAACGGCGAGCATGGTAGCCATATTGGGCTGAATCATGCCCGAGCCCTTGACCATGCCGCCAATCGTGTACGTGTTTCCCTCGAACTCGAAGGAGGCAGCGCATTCTTTGGGATGCGTGTCCGTCGTCATTATGGCGCATGCCGCATCATGGCCGCCGTCTTTTGAAAGCGCATTCACAAGCGCTGGGATGCCCACTTCGAACGGACCCCAGTCGAGCTCGACGCCGATGACGCCCGTGGACGCCACGAGCGCCTCGCCTTCGGCGAGGCCGAGCGCCTGCGCCGTCGCTTGTGCCGTCTTGCGCGCAATGTCCAAGCCCGGCTCGCCGGTTGCAGCATTGGCATTGCCGGAATTGAGAATCACGGCATGCGCAGTATGTTTTTCGAGCAGTTCGCGATCGACCTGTACGGGAGCTGCGCAAAAGACGTTCTTGGTGAACACGCCTGCGCTGGTGACATGCGGGCCTTCGGCAACGACGAGAGCTGCGTCAAGCCTGTTGGGGTCTTTGCGGAAACCCGCATGAACGCCAGCTGCCTTGACTCCGGCCGGCGCCGTGACGCCTTTGTCAATGAAAGTAATTTCGTATTCCTGCATGCTCTACACCACCGGCATCCGCGCATCGAGACCAGCGGTCTCTTCAAAACCGCATACGAGATTTGCCGCCTGCACGGCCTGTCCCGCGGCCCCCTTGACCAGATTGTCAATGCCGCAGCTCGCGATGAGCATTTTGTTGCCGGGAGCCACTTCAACGCCGACCTGCGCCCTATTCGTGCCTTCGACCCATGCGGTCTGCGGCATCTGACCTACGGGACGTAGGTTCACGAACGGCTCGCCCGCATAGCGCTTCTCATAGATGGCATGCACTTCTTCGGTGCTCATCTCATGCGCCAGCGGAATATAGACGGTTGCAAGCAAGCCGCGCACCATGGGCACGAGATGCGGCGTGAAGATGACCTCGACCTCACGGTTCGCGGCACGGCTCAACGTCTGCGCGATTTCCGGCGTATGCCTGTGCGGCAGGCCATAGAGACCGACCGATTCGTCGGCGTTGCAGAAGTGCGTTTTAGCGCTTGCCTTGCGGCCTGCACCGGAAACGCCCGAAAGCGCAGCGATGCAAATGGGCGCATCAGCGGCAATCCCCGCCTCGATTGCGGGCACCGTTGCAAGGGCCGACGCCGTGGGGTAGCAGCCAGGGCAGGCGACAACCGGCGTGCCCGCCTTGAGCTCATCGCGTGCAAGCTCGGGCAAACCGTAGATTGCCTGCGCGAGAAGATCGAGGCTCGTGTGCTTGGCTCCGTACCAGTGCTCGTACACAGACGCATCAGCAAGACGATAATCGGCAGAAAGGTCGACCACCTGCACGCCCGCCTCGACGAGTGCGGGCGTCATGGCAAGCGAGGCGGTATGAGGAACTGCCAGAAAGGCGACATCCGCCTTAGCTGCAACCGCCTGCGCGTCATGTTCTTCGAAGACCAGCTCGCAGATGCCATCGAGAGCCGGGTAGAGCTCGGCAATGGGGGTGCCCGCATCGCTCGAGGATGTTATGCAGGTGAGTTCGAAATCCGGATGGCCGAGGAGTATACGCACCGCCTCGACACCGGCATATCCAGCCGCACCAACAACCGCTGCTTTTTTCATGTCGTTTCCAATCTGATACTATCGAAAAGAGTTTTCTCGCTATTGTGGACCTTATTCAACCAGAAATCAATATTATTTAAATAATATGCAGTATATACGCATGTATTGATGAGAATATGCAATTCGGTTCAGAATCAGCATAAGCAATCTGATCCAGCGCTGCAGACATTTCGTTTTCGCGAAAACGTTCTGCCAACTCACTCGCCCGAGGATTCTTGCTTTCGCTCTTCACTGCACATCAATCTCGTACCAGCTCTCGAATTCGAGACCCTTGATGCGCTTGAACTCCTTATGGTTATTGCTTACAAGAGTTGCTTGATTTGCGATGGCCGTGGCAGCGATTAGCATATCGTTTGGTCCGATTTGAAGCCCCCTTTTCTGCAGCTGACCGCGCACAACCCCGTAAGCGCGTGCGCATCTCTCATCAAAGTCCACGATGGTGAGCGGGGCCAAGAAACGCTCCGTCAGCAGGCGGTTCTCCTTGAGTTTCTTGCTTCTCTCGATACCATAATTGAGCTCGGCGACAACAATTGCCGGCACTCCAAATTGCCTTGGATCGGAATGCCTCATAATCTCGTAAGCAGATGGAAGCCTGCCTCTCATGATGTCTATGCATACACAGGAATCAAGTAGATACACAGCTGCTCACTCGAACCAATCGCAATTATCATCGAGAGACGCATCGAGGGTTCCGTCGTTAACAGCGAAGCTCTCATCATCAAGGCAACCGTATACGCTATCCCAATATCCTTTTGGCCAGGCACCGGATTCTGAGCGGGTGCGTATAAGCTCGGCAGCATATTTTGACATGGAAACTCCCTCCCCCTTTGCAGAAGAGCGAAGGGTCTCCATGGTGGCATCATCAATATAAAGAGAAAGCTGCGGCATAGTTCCCACCTTCGAGACAGACAAATGCAAGTATATTATACAAGTATATAGAGCAGGCATGCAAAATGGGCGCATCTCGTGCGCCCATCTCAGCATCTATTTAAAGGACTTCCCTAGCCCTCGACGCCATGTTCATGCGCAATGCGAACGGCATCACGGGCAATCATGAGCTCCTCGTTGGTCGGCACGACGAGTAGCTTGATTCTCGATCGATCGTCGCTGATGATGCGTTCCTCGCCCGCAACCTTGTTTGCCACGTAGTCGACGATG
>CACZSV010000200.1 GCA_902783925.1 uncultured Coriobacteriaceae bacterium | reverse complement strand
GTGTCTTCGCTTTCTCCGCTGCGATGGCTCACCACGCAGGTGTAGCCATGTGTTTTTGCCAGCTCGATTGTATCGAGCGTCTCGGTGAGACTGCCGATCTGGTTGAGCTTGATGAGGATTGAATTGGCAACGCCAAGGTCGATGCCCTTTTGCAGGCGCTCGGCGTTCGTGACAAACAGGTCGTCGCCAACAAGCTGCACGCGATCGCCAATGCGGTCGGTGAGAAGCTTCCAGCCATCCCAGTCTTCTTCTGCCATGCCGTCTTCGATGGAAACGATGGGATACTTGCCGACAAGCTTTTCCCAGTAATCGACCATTTCCTCGCTCGTGAATTCCTTGCCCTCGCCGGTAAGCTTATATTTGCCCGTCTCGACGTCGTAGTATTCAGTCGATGCTGGATCCATGGCAAAGCGAATCTGCGTTCCCGGCTCGTATCCCGCCTTCTTACATGCCTCGGAGATGAGCTGCAGCGGCTCCTCGTTCGTAGCCAGATTGGGAGCGAAGCCGCCTTCGTCACCAACACCGGTGGAATACCCGCGCTCCTTGAGAACACTCTTGAGCGTGTGGTAAATCTCGGCGCACCAACGCAGACCTTCCGTAAAGCTCGAAGCGCCAACGGGCATAATCATGAATTCCTGGAAGTCGACAGTGTTGTCGGCATGCGCGCCGCCGTTGAGAATATTCATCATGGGCGTAGGCAGAAGATGAGCGTTTGCGCCACCAATGTAGCTATACAAGGTGAGCTCGGTAGACTCTGCAGCCGCACGCGCGACGGCAAGCGAGGTGCCCAGGATTGCATTTGCACCGAACTGCGCCTTGTTGGGCGTGCCGTCGATCTCGATGAGCTCCGCATCGACCTCACGCTGGTCACATGCATCCAAACCAATAAGCGCATCCGCAATTTCGATATTGACATGCTCGACAGCCGTCGCAACGCCCTTGCCAAGATAGCGGGCAGAATCCGAATCGCGGAGTTCGACAGCCTCGAATTGGCCGGTCGACGCGCCCGAAGGAACCGTTGCACGTCCAAACGCCCCATCATCGAGCGTGACCTCGACCTCAACCGTGGGGTTTCCGCGCGAATCAAGTACCTCGCGACCGTACACATCGATAATTACGCTCATTGCATGTCCTTTCTCATGTACACACGAGGCCTTCCCGGCGGGAAGGCCTCGCAAAAGCCAAATTCGCCTACCCCGTATTCTATACCTTGAGGTAGCGTCGCATAGCAATTGCCGAACCCAGCATACCGATAATCACGCCGGCGATGATGAGAACAATATACACGATGGGAAACACGCCAGGGTCAACCGATAGGGGAAGGAAGCTCACCGTGTTCTCGATGGTCGGCAAAAGTGTTCCGCGCATTATCGAAAGGACGATGATGGCAAATATCGCGCCCACAAGCGCCTGGAGCGCACCTTCCATAACAAACGGCCCACGAATAAAACCGTTTGTGGCGCCGACGAGCCGCATAATCGAGATCTCCCTGCGGCGAGCAAGAATCGCCAGTCGAATCGTGTTGTTGAGGAACACGAGCGAGATGAACACAAGCAGTGCGACCGCGACGACGCATGCATACCTGATTACATTGGTAACGGCAAACAGGCGCTCGACCGTACCTTGGCCATATTTTATGGATTCGGACGGATCGTTTGAATTGTCCGCAATCGATGTAAACGAGCTGCTCTGCAAGATGGCATTGACCGTGTCTTTGACCTTGTGCGTATCACGCAAGGTGAGAACATAGGTTCTGGGGAGAGGATTGCCATCGAGCTGGTTCACGATATCGGGGTTATTCGTGGTCTGACGCTGAAAATCTGCCAGCACCGCATCTTTGTCCTTGTATTCGACGGATGCGACGTTGCCCTGATCGTTTTGCAGGGATGCTAAGAACGAATCCAACGTCTTGATCTGCGCATCTGTTGCCTGGTCAGAGATATACAGACGAACATTAACCTCTTCTTCGAACGAAGCAGCCAGGTTGCCGATCATAATCGAAAAGACAATGGTCACGCCAACCATGAGCAGCGAGAGGAAAATCGTGATGATGCCACCGATGGTCGTGCCGAGATTACGACGCGAGCTGATGATCGATTCTTTGAGGAAGTAAATGAGCTTAGACATCGTAGCCATACACTCCCTTCTTCTGATCGCGAACAAGAATGCCGTTTTCCAAGGCGAGAACACGGCGGCGCATCTGGTCGACCATCTCACGGTCATGCGTTGCAACGAGAATGGTGGTTCCCGTGCGGTTAATGCGCTCGAGCAAACGCATGATTCCGAGTGAAGTCTGCGGGTCGAGGTTGCCCGTGGGCTCGTCGCAAATAAGAATGGGAGGTCTATTCACGATAGAGCGTGCAATGGAAACACGCTGCTGCTCGCCGCCAGACAGCTGGTCGGGCAGCTGATCCATCTTTGCCTCGAGGCCAACGAGTCGCAGGACCTCGGGAACCTGTGTATTGATGACATGTCGTGACTTGCCGATAACCTCGAGTGCAAACGCGACGTTTTCGAATGCAGTCTTGTTTGGCAGCAGCTTGAAGTCTTGGAAGACGCAGCCGACGTTTCGCCGCAGATACGGGATTCGCCAGCTCTTAATTGTGCGCAGGTTTTCTCCAGCGACCATCAGTTCGCCGCCCGATGGCACGATTTCGCGGTTCAACATGCGTATGAACGTCGATTTGCCAGAACCGGAATGGCCCACCAGAAACAGGAACTCGCCCGAGTGGATGTCGAGTGAGATTCCAGATAATGCCGGATGGTTTGGCTGCGCAGGATAGACCTTAGTTACATTGCGAAGGGATATCACCACTGGACCGAGCTTTTGATTTGTGCCTTCGACAGGAGCAAGGTCTGCGTATGAGCCAATAGCCTCGTTTGCAGCGCCCATATCGGCGGTGCCCAAGGGTTGCATCGCAGTAGAAGCCCCGGGGTTGGCACCACGCTTTGAACGGGGCTTGCGCACCTGCCCTGTTTGGGACACGGCGGCTTGCCGCGAGGTGTTGCGCCTCATGTCGACGTTGTTATTCGAATCTACACGCGGGAGCCTCGCGTCCATTTGACTTGCGCTACGCGAAGCATTTTGCCGTGCAGACACATTTTGCTGAGCGCTTCGTCTGTTCGAGGAATGTCTCCCCTGCTTAGACGAACGGCCACCCGATCCACCACGTGAATCGCGCAACGATTTGCCGAATACTGCCACGTTTTCAACTCCGATCTAATTCGACTCAATCAAACGTATATTTTAGCTCACGAAACGCAAAGACCCAACATGATATTGCTCATCCTCACAAAGCTCACATGTTGTCTTAGTAAAAACGTTTGTAGCTGGGGTTATTTCCGGGCAATAGCGGCCTTTGCCTTCTTCACTATGCCGTTTGCATCCAGCCCATATTCGGCGAGCAGCTCATCAGGCTCCCCACTCGTGCCAAACTGATCGCGCACACCAACCCTTTCGAGGGGCACAGGATAATTCTCGCCGATGATATCCGCAACCGCAGAACCGAGACCGCCAACCGTTGAATGTTCTTCGCAGGTCACAACGCATCCGGTTTTCTTAATGCTGGAGATAAGCGTAGGCTTGTCGAAGGGCTTCACGCTGAACACGTCGATGACCTCTGCGGAAATACCATCTTTATTTAGCAGCTCGGCCGCCTCGAGCGCTTGAGCTACCTCGACGCC
Source organism: uncultured Coriobacteriaceae bacterium (assembly GCA_902783925.1). Lineage (GTDB taxonomy): Bacteria > Actinomycetota > Coriobacteriia > Coriobacteriales > QAMH01 > QAMH01. The sequence continues at coordinate 12,044 of CACZSV010000200.1, read as the reverse complement.
GCCGGCAACGAGGGTCACGTCCGCGCCCTCCTTCAGCACGTACGATTTTCCAAGCTCGAGCCTGCTGTCCTTGGTATAGACGCACGGTACCTTTGCACGCCCCAAGCGAATATAGAAGGGGCCGGGCGTTGTCGCGGCAATGCGAATCGCCTGTTTTGCAGCCCAATAATCTGCCGGCACCAAAACATTCATGCCGGGAAGGCCGCGCATGAGACTCACGTCTTCGAGCATCTGATGGCTCCCGCCGTCTGGTCCTACGGTGACACCGGCATGCGTTGGGGCGATCTTCACGTCGAGATCCGCATAGCAGACGGTGTTACGAATCTGGTCGTAGCAGCGACCTGTGCCAAATGCGGCAAAACTTCCAGTAAACACCACTTTACCGGCAAGCGAAAGACCTGCAGCAACATCGATCATATTCTGTTCTGCGATGCCGACGTTAACAAAACGCGACGGATCGGCATCTTGAAGCTTCTTGGTTGTGGTCGAGCCAGACAGGTCCGCTTCGACTGCCATGACATCGATGCCTTCGTTCATAAGCTCGACAAGCGTCTCTCCGTAGCCGGCGCGCGTTGCGATCATTTCCGCCATGGTTACTCAACCCCCTCGAGCTCGGCAAGCGCCTGAGCTGTCTGCTCGTCGTTCGGGGCTTTGCCATGCCACCCCGCTTGGTTTTCCATAAACGAAACGCCCTTGCCTTTGACGGTGTGGGCGACGATGCAAACGGGCGCATCCTCGAGCAAGACGGCTGCCTTGAGCGCCGTGAGCACAGCGCTGACATCGTTTCCGTCCACCTCTATGGTCTGCCAGCCAAACGCTTTGAACTTTGCGCTGATGTCGATAAGCCCGGCAACGTCTCGAACATCGCCGTCAATCTGAAGGTTGTTGTTGTCGACGATGGCAACGAGATTGTCGAGGTCGTAATGCGCCGCAAACATAGCGGCCTCCCAGACCTGCCCTTCTTCGATTTCGCCATCTCCAAGCAGCGTGAAGACACGCCGGGGTTCTGATTGCTCCTGTTCCGCATCGAGCTTGAGGGCAAGGGCGAGCCCGGCAGAGATTGAAAGGCCTTGACCCAAAGAGCCAGTCGACACCTCTACACCAGGCACTTTCTTTGAATCGGGGTGACCCTGCAAGCGACTGTGCAGCTTTCTCAGCGAAGCAAGCTCCTCTACGGGTATATAGCCCACTTCTGCCAAAGCAGCGTACAGAACGGGAGCGGCGTGCCCCTTAGAAAGAATGAAACGATCTCGCGAGGGGTCTTGCGGATCGTTTTCGTTGTATTGCATGACCCCGCCAAAGTACAGGGACGCAAGTATTTCAACTGCAGAAAGTGAACCACCTGGATGACCGCTTCCGGCCTTGTTAAGCATCTTGATTATCTCGACGCGCATACGATGCGCACGAGCCTCGATCTCTACCGTCGACTCTACAATCACGCGAAACCCTCGTTCCTCTTTGCAACGCCTTTGCCCGGAGTACCCTCCATCATACCGCGCCAATCCCTCAAGCCAACCGCGAATTCGATATTGAGTCGATAAATTTGCAGGTGGGACTAGGAGTTCTGTGACACGCGCCAGCGGTGGTACCCAACGACGAATTCGTCGATATCGCCGTCGAGCACGGCGTCCACATTACCTGTTTCCACACCGCTTCGCAGGTCCTTGACGAGCTGGTAGGGGTACAGCACGTAGTTCCGGATCTGGTTGCCCCAGCTGATGTCGTGCTTTTCTCCTCGGAGCTCGTCAATCTCGTCAGCGCGTTTGGCGAGCTCAAGCTCGTAGAGGCGCGATCTGAGAATACCCATTGCCGTCGCACGGTTCTGAATCTGCGAGCGTTCGTTTTGGCACGTGACGACAATTCCCGTTGGAAGGTGCGTTATGCGGACAGCCGAATCGGTCGTGTTCACGCCTTGCCCGCCATGCCCAGAAGAGCGATACACGTCTATGCGCAAATCACTTTCGTCGATATCGACTTCGATATTTTCTGGCAAAACCGGTAGCACCTCGACGCCGCCAAACGTCGTCTGCCTGCGCTTTTTGTCATCGGTGGGACTGATGCGCACCAATCGGTGCACCCCCGCCTCGCTACGCAACATGCCAAAGGCGTTGTGCCCACGAACGGTGAAAGTTGCCCGGTCAAGACCGATACCTTCACCCGGAGTCACCTCGTTGAGGGTGATTTTCCATTTCTTGCGCTCGCAATACCGCAGGTACATGCGCAGAAGCATCTCCGTCCAATCCTGCGCTTCAAGCCCGCCTTGGCCAGGGTTGATGGATACGATGGCGTCGCCAGAGTCGAATTCGTCCGTGAACCACGAGGAGAGCTCAAGCGCATCGGCTCGCGTGTTCAGATCCTGAAGGGTGGCGATGACCTCCTGAGCGAGCTCTTCGTCATCCTCTTCGAGCGCCATCTCGTTTGCAACTTCTGCATCCTCGAGTTCAGATACCGCCGAGTCGTATTCCGCGATTTCGTCTCTCAAGGCAGATGCCTCGCTCATGACAGCCTGCGCCGCCTGCTGGTCATCCCAAAAGCCAGGAGCAGCAGCCTGCTCGTCCAGCTCGCGGACGCGAACGCGTTTATCGTCGATGTGCAGGTACGAGCCCATCTTCTCGATTCGGGCCTTAAGAGCGTTCAGCTCCTGAATATGGTTTTCTGCCATCTGCGCTTCCGTCTATCTATTCGCGCCGTGGCACTTTTTGTATTTCTTGCCACTTCCGCACGGGCACGGATCGTTGCGGCCGACATTCGCGAACGGGTCGTCCTTGTTCTTGACAACTGTCTTGACCGGTCCTTGCGAGGCCTTGGGCACCTGGCCCACCGTATCGGCAGCACGTGCAGCGGCATTGCCAGCAGAAACACTGCTCATGGTTTCCGGGATGTTTTCATCGGGAGCAGAATAAGAAACCGAGCTCAGGGTCTCTTGGTCTTCCGTTTCTTCAGGCTCTTCGAGCTTCACGTTGATTTGCAGGCGGAGTATGGTGCGGACGAAATCCTCGTAAATTCCGGCCACAAGCGCCGAGAACGCGTCGAAAGCCTCTTCTTTGTATTCGACAAGCGGGTCTCGCTGACCAACCGCACGCAGGCCGATGCCCGCGCGCAGGTAATCCATCTCGGAGAGATGGCTCATCCAGCGCGTGTCGATAACGCGGAGCATAACCTGATTTTGTACCTGGTCGAAGACTTCCGCGGGTATGCTTTCGCGCTTCTCGTCGTAAATGTCCTGCACCTTTTGCGTGAGTGCCTCGACCATCGTGCTCGTGTCCTGATTGTGATCGAGCGTGGCCGTGTCAAACTCGATTCCTGTCATTTCCTTGAACCAGGTGTTCAAGCCATCGATATCCCAGTCTTCGAACACATCATGACTCGGGCAGTATTCGATGACGGCGTCCGTGACGGCATCCGAGATAAGTTCGGGCACACGTTCTGTATAGCTCTTGCCGTCGAGAATGTCGTTTCGCTCGGCGTAAATGGTTTTGCGCTGCATATCCATGACATCGTCGTATTCGAGCACGTGTTTACGTGACGAGAAGTGCATGGCCTCGACCTGACGCTGTGCGCTCTCGATGCCCTTTGTCACCATCTTTGCCTGAATGGGCATATCGTCGTCCATATCGGTTTTCTGCATAAGATTGCCGATACGGTCCATCCTGTCGCCACCGAAAAGCCTCATGAGATCGTCTTCGAGCGAAAGATAGAACTGCGAGGATCCGGGGTCGCCCTGACGTCCGGAACGGCCGCGAAGCTGATTGTCGATACGACGTGATTCATGACGCTCGGTGCCTATGACAGCCAAGCCGCCTGCGGAGCGGACAAGCTCCGCCTCTTGCGCGCACGTGTACTTTGCCTCGTCGCGCGCTCTCTCCCATTGCGAATCGCTTGCCTCGTCGGGGTCTATGCCCTGTTGCACAATGATGTCACGTGCGAGAGCGTCAGGATTGCCGCCGAGCAGGATGTCCGTACCACGGCCGGCCATATTGGTTGCAATGGTAACCGCGCCGGCGCGACCAGCCTGGGCGACGATATTAGCTTCCTGCTCATGGAATTTCGCGTTGAGCACATTGTGGGGAATGCCGCGCTTCACGAGGAGCGAAGACAGCCTTTCCGAGCTTTCGATTGAAACGGTGCCGACAAGGCAGGGCTGCTTGCGAGCATGACGTTCTGCAACGTCATCGGCAACCGCGTTGAATTTTGCATCGATCGTCCGGTAGACGAGGTCGGGGAGCTCTTCGCGAATAACGGGCTTATTCGGCGGAATCACCTGAACCTCGAGCTTGTAGATATCGCGGAACTCAGAGTCCTCGGTCTTCGCGGTACCCGTCATGCCGGCGAGCTTTTCATACAGGCGGAAGTAGTTCTGCAGCGTGATAGTTGCCATCGTCTGATTCTCTGCTCGAACCAGGACGCCTTCTTTTGCCTCGATGGCCTGATGCAAGCCTTCGGAATAACGACGTCCTTCCATGATGCGGCCCGTGAATTCGTCGACGATCTTCACTTCGCCGTTCTGCACGATATAATCTTTATCCCGATGGAAGAGGAACTGCGCCTTCAGCGCCTGCTGCAGATGATTCGAAAGCTGACCGGATATATCGGAATAGATATCGTCGATTCCAAGCAGGGCCTCGACGCGCGCAAGGCCGCTTTCCGTCGTAGAAATCGTCCGTTTTGCCTCGTCCATCTCGAAATCGGTGTCGAGCTGCAAATGCTTCACCGCACTGGCGAACTTGCGATAGGTGTCTGTTGATTTTGCTCCCGCGCCCGAAATGATGAGCGGCGTGCGTGCTTCGTCGATGAGAATGGAGTCAACCTCGTCGACGATTGCGAAAGCATGCCCCCGCTGCACACGCGACTGCGGATTTACCACCATGTTGTCGCGTAGATAATCAAAGCCGAATTCTGAGTTGGTGCCGTATGTGACATCCGCCTCGTATGCCTTTTTGCGCTCGGGCGTCTTTGTCCCGTTTTGAATGAGGCCGACTTCCATCCCCAAGAAGCGATAGATGCGACCCATCCATTCGCTGTCGCGCTTTGCCAGGTAGTCGTTGACAGTGACGATATGAACGCCCGTTCCCGGAATCGCGTTCAGATAACCTGCCAGCGTCGAGACGAGCGTCTTGCCTTCGCCGGTTTTCATTTCGGCGATCTGACCTTGATTGAGCACCATGCCGCCGATGAGCTGCACGTCGAAATGCCTGAGCCCTATTGTTCGAACAGACGCCTCGCGTACTACGGCAAACGCCTCTGGGAGAAGCTCGTCGAGCGTCTCGCCGTTTGCATATCGTTCACGGAATTCAACCGTTTTCTCGCGAAGCTCATCGTCGCTCAACTCGACAATCTCGTCTTCGAGATAGTTCACCTCGCCAACGCGATTACGGAACGCTTTGATTTCCTTGCCTTCGCCAGCCGAAAGCAGCTTTGAAAAAAAGTTAGCCATATTCTCGTGCTTTCAATGAGTGCGGGTAATGGTCAGAAGCATTAGTTACTTTAGCACACAGCGACTATTCCAACATCAACGGGTAAATGACGTTGAATCGAGCCGTAGCAAACCGGGATCTGTCATGACGAGGGAATCGTAGAGATCGCGAGTCTCGGCAGATGGGTCTAACCCAAGGCTGCTGCGCAAGAAATCCCTGCACTTGAAAAACGTCCGTATTGCCGGACATCTCTGCCCCGCGGCAATCTGAGCTTTCATGAGCGCTCGGTAAACATCTTCCCTGCCGTCGTCTTCTTCCATGGCTTTTCGGGCAAACCACAGCGCGACCCTGGTGTCGTACGCGTGCAATGCGCAGTCCGTCGCAGCCACCATAGCATCGACAAACAACGAACGGTAGCGTTCACGTTGCGCGTTGATGACACCGATATCCTCCTCGCTCGGCATAAGAGCACCGCGATAGACCGCCTCGATCTTCGCGTACGTATCGAGCAGATAATTCGGGTCTCGATCCGCGGCGAGCAGGTGCCTCGTGAGCTGTTCGAACTCCCCGACATCGGAAGTGACATACCTGGGGTCGACGCGGCAGAATTCGCCGTTTCTTTCAATGTAGGGACTCCCGCCAACGGTGGTGGTGCAGTTGCTCCACAGCGCATAGAAGTTATCCTGCGCGTGAACGCGGGTTGAGTCGGGCCATATCTGCCGGAATAGGTCTTGACGGGGGACATCACGCCCAAGGTTCAAAACGAGTATCGCAAACAGAGCGCGCGCCTTCTTGCGCCAGCCGCTTTCGGTAACATAACGATCCCCCACCATGACCTCGAGCGCTCCGAACAGCCTGACGTGCATGCAGTCGATGTCGTTGTTCTTTACCTTGACTCGCTGCTCATCTTGCCCGGGATAACCGCTCGCGTGCGACTCCCACGGTATATCTATGCTGTCAAAGCCGCAATTGCGCGCGAGTGCGTTGAGCATGTGCGACGCTCCGTCAAGAACCCTGACATCGCGCCTGTCCATGACCGGGCCCACGAGGCCGAAATATCCCGAACGCCACAAATCGCGCACGAGCAGGGCCTGCGAGAAGGTACGACAGCCGTTTCTGCGCATGTCAAGAATCAAATCGCAGCCCAAATCTTGAAGCTGACGACGCAACTCGGTGTTATCGACAAAGGCAAGCAGATGAAGCGCGATTGCGTATTCCGCGCTTTCGTGAAACCTGTCGTGGTATTCGCTGAACAGCGCAGATAGCGTTCTGGCCCTTTGCTTCGAAGGCGGTCTCCTTTCCTTTTCGAATGTCACATCGTCGAGTGCGCTTTCAAATCGAAACGCCCGAGCTATTTCCACCGGCGAACAGGCATCTATGGCACAAGCGAGGAAGTCGAGGGGGTCGACGGGTGAGCCTCCGCTCGAATACTCTTCTGTACCCTGGTAGGGGATATCCTCCCTATCGAACATCGCAAGCGCCAAACGAGCTAACAACCCGATCTTCTTCTGGCTTTGCTCTGCTGTGCCCCGCCCCTCTTGGGCGAGTATGCGTCGAGACATACGGCACGCACCGCGGCGGTCATTCATTATTCCCAAAAGCCATGCATGGAGCACCTGGATGCCCGGACGTCGGGCGTATACAGCTTCGGGGCATTTCTCTAAAAGCGAAGATGCGAGCGTTACCTCGCCGCGATCAAGAAGCTCCCACCCGCGCTCTTCGAACCATGTCGCGCATTGCTCGTCGGTGCAAAACGTATTGAGAACATCGACGCCGCGCCCTGTCCTTGCATTATCGAATAGAACCGATAAAGCGCGTTGCACCAAGGAGTTGTCACACGTAATCAACGTATCAACAAGCTCGTTGCTGACAATCGCCTCTTTCAGAGCCCCCAGATCACAGTGACCGGTATTGAATGTCTTGGCAACGGAATCTATGCCAAATACGGGATAGTCACGTGTGAGCAGGGATATATCATCGCTATGCAGGGTAATGGACAGCCTCTCGAGAACCGCAAGTTCCCCGGATTCGAGAAACAGCATGCCGCACATGGCCTTGACCGTCGTAAGTGGGAGTCGTTCGGAAAACAGCGCTTCGATAAGCTTCTTCTGCGGGCCTGTGCCCTTAGACCAGATCATACCCGGCGTAAATCCGAGAAACATCTGCTTGGCCTCTTTCCACCTGCGTATGCCCCGCGCGCGGCTTTCATCGCCAGCAGGCAGCGACAGAACACATTCGCGTTCGCTGACGAGCAGGCTCTGTGCACGAACGAGCAAGCGGTCAGGCTCGAGCGCTTCAAAAATGTCGCACGACGGCAACGTCGTCACGATCACCTCAACGCCCGCGTACAGCAAGGTATCCACAAACGATGCGAGCTTTTGCGCTCGTTGTTCGTGAAGCCACGGGATATCATCAAGGACTACGAGGCTCCTACCCTCGAAATGCTTTTTTATGCGCGTGCTCTCCTCTTCATCGAGCATGAAGAGGAAGTCTGGATCTGACGCGCAAATCCATACCACATCATCGAGAGCGAAAAGTCGGTTAGCGTATTCGCGAGCGAGCATTGTCTTGCCAAAGCCGTGCGGGGCAGAAATCACCCGCAACACGCTTCGGTCTTGCAGCATGGCAGACACGAGATCGTCGCGCTTCATATGATTGTCCGCGAGCGGTTTGGGGCAGCTGCCATAACTCAGGTTCGCGGCTCCGAAATGTTGAGAGTCAGACATCATGCTAATACACCCCCTTAAACACGCTGTTGCAAAAGTCGGCTACAAGGCAGGACAGGGGAGCAGACGGGGCGCAAAAAACTACGATCGAGATGATAAGCAAAGCGCATCCCGTAGCGCTGAACACGCATGAGAGAACAAGGATGATCGAGCGTTGTTTTGCTACGGGCTCGGGTGCATCGTTTTTCGGGTTTCTAAAGCTGTCCATTCTCTCGAAGACATCCTGCACGCTGGCGCCTTTTGGTGCCGGAGGTTTAGACACGTCCATTGCAGCTCCTAACTGCCCAGGCAAACACATCACGAATCACAAGCTTATGTCCGTGCGAAAGGAGAGCGTGCGAAAACGATCAAATGATGGTATGGAATTTCGCAAACCATGGTTTCCGAAAGACCACATGATGAACCCCCATACAAAACGGGCCACCTCATCGGCGGCCCGTAATGCAATCGGGCTATTTCTTGTCTTTGCTTCGAGGAGATTTCTCGAGATCCGTGTAGATATACAACACGCTTTCTATGTCGAGCTCATTGAAAAGCTCAGCGGGGCTGATTTCGAGGGCTTCTGCTATCTTGACGATGATGTCGAGCGTGGGAAAAGAGACCGAGCGCTCAACCTTGCTCACATACGTAGACGAAATGCCCGCTTTCTCCCCGAGCTGCTCTTGCGTGAGGCCGCGATCGTTGCGGAACCGGCGCACATTAGCCGCAAATACTCGCCTGAAGTCCAAGAAAATATCCAATCGAGAGAATTTAGTGCGAGCATTCTCATCTAACACGATGCGCTTTACCATAAACAATTGTTTTATTCTAAGACCATAGTTCTAATTTTGAACTGAATAGCTATCTGTTTCACATCGTGAACATCTAAAACTACTTCCCGGGAGTTCTGCTCCTTGCGATCGCTAGGCAACTCGACCATTTGGGTATGAGCAGATTGCGATCCCGAGGATTCCGAGTGCATATGCTCGAAATCCCCGCCTTTACTCCAAAAACGGGACCAACAAAACGGCTCCACGAGGTCACGCACTTCGTGTCGCGCCCGCTTCTTTTTTATCAGCGCCTTCAAAGACAGAGTTATATCTGCGCCCTGTTTTCCAAAAACGATGTTGTAGATACCACAATACGTCACGAGAAACGCGAGAAGGCAATCTCCTGCATGACGCCCCGAGCAAACAACGAAGATATCCAATCGTTCTCTTTCGGCCTCGTTATCTACAAAGCGTTCGAGGCCGTGCACCAGATCGAGATGATTCATAAAATAGTCTTCGTCGATAACGACCGTCTTTCCACCCGCAACGATGATGTTGTGGAGAAGATCATCCAGCGATGGGTCCTTCTTGGGGTTGAAGCGCGCGTCCACTTCTTCTGCGAACACGGCGCTGAAATATCCGAAGCGTTCGTGCGTGGTGAGCACAACGGCTGTATCTGATGAAAACGCGCCTTCTTGCAAGAACATCACATCCATACCAAATACGCGCAGAGCATATCTCGTGGTAATTTAACTTGCCACATACCATCGTTTGAATATTTCGTTCCATTATGATTTTAGGACGAAAGGACAAGGCGTATGCCCGGATACAAACGCATTAGGGTTAGATACGACGGGGTTCGAGAGAACAAGGGGGCGCTTATGACGGGAATTCCACATCGGGAACATGCAAAGATCGCGATACAGCTTGTTATCCAGAACGAATCGTATGCGCGTGTTCAGCCATTGCAAAAGGCCGCAGCGGATATCATCCCGAGCTTCAGTCAATTGTTCGAGGGCATCGTGTTTCTCTCGGAGCATATGTACATACAAGAACCCGACAACGGATTTCTCGAGCAGCTTCTCGAACTCAAAACCGCTCTACTCATTCATGACATCAACACTGGCGTCAAACGGCAGCGCACAAGAGTCCATGTGACAATCGACGAAAGAGCGTGCACGTACCTCGATATGATCGTACGCAAGTACCACACTTGCTTTACAAGCAGAAACGACTTTGCAGACTTGCTGCTTCTAAACATAGGCTTGGATTGTACCGACCGCGAATCGGTACAGTATTACGCTAACCGTCTGCGCGAAATCAGGCGGCTTCATCCCATACGCGTGAAAAGCGTGCGGTGAGACTCTTTTTGCGTGTACAAGCTATTCGCCGATGCGTTTGTTATGGGCTGCGACGATCTGCTCGGATCGCATACGCAGCGTCCCCGAGGCGCTCTCGGAATCGAATTTCATGCGTTGCGCAAGAGCCGCGCTCGTTTCTATCGAGATGTTTCCTTCGGCAAAGGCGAGGAGATGCGTAAGCATGTCAGAGAACTCTGGGTTGCCGTGATAGCACTGAATCGCCTCGTCGATCTGCGGCCACACCTCTTCCGAATTCTCGTGCGATGCGCTGCCGTAGCCGCAGAAAAAGCGAAATGCGGATTCACGCACTATCCCGCTGTTCTCATCGTAGAGGGCGTCTTCTGCAGCGGCGATAACGTCTTCGCCGTAGCGCTGGCCAGCCTTGCCCATTTGGTCGAGCGCATGCAGGACCTCCCACCGTGTCTGAGCCTCCGGGCGGGATAGCCCAGATGTGATGTCTTCCACATACGGAAACAATACGCTTGCATCCAAATTCGAGATAATGGCGATAGTTGACGCGGCTTTCTGACGCCTTGTCCTGCTCGATCCCGCTACCAAACTCACCAGTTCTTCCAGGAGATCTTCGTCATGAAGCGCACGCGAGGCAAACTCCTCGCGCTCTTCCGGCGTATCGATGTTCAAATTTGTTGTCATAAGAATGCCGCCCTTCGTTTCTCCCCTTTGTCATTATCCCAGATGCGGCTAGCACTTGGAAACATGCGGCTAGTCGTTGTAATAGTCGGTCTCGCTCATAAAATCCTGCTCAACAACGGCACGCGTGTCGTGATTCCTCTTCTGAATAGGAACATAGGCACGTTCGAGGTTAATCGCCTTGTACGCAGGCCTGATGATGCGCTTGCCCTCAACAATCTCCTCAAAGCGATGCGCTGCCCAGCCAGAAATTCGCGCCGTCGCAAACAGCGGCGTAAACAGCTCTTGGGGAATGCCAAGCATCTTGTAGACAAGTCCCGAGTACATATCAATATTCGCGCAAATCGTCTTGCGGGACTTCTTCACTTCGCAGAAGAGCTCCGGAGTAAGCCGCTCGACCGTCTCGACAAGCGCGAACTCGCTTTCAAATTCGGTACCACGAGCAAGCTCGCGAGCATATTTTTTGCAAATGAGCGCGCGAGGGTCGCTGAGCGTGTAGACGGCATGGCCCATTCCATAGATAAGACCACTCCCATCGAACGCCTCTTTGCGAAGGACGCGCCGCAGATAGTCTGCTACCTGGCCTTCGTCAGCATAATCACGGACCGACTCCATGAGGTCTTTTTGCTGAGCCGTAACCTTTTTATTGGCACCGCCGTGCTTGGGGCCTTTCAAAGAACTTATGCCACCAGCATAGGCAGAGTAGGCATCGGTTCCGCTCGAAGTGAGCACGCGCGTCGTGAACGTTGAGTTGTTTCCGCCGCCATGCTCTGCGTGGAGCATGAGCATGATGTCGAGAATACGGGCCTCTTCCGGTTTCCATTGCATGTCGTGACGCAGCATATGCAGCACGGTCTCTGCCGTGGAAAGACCCGGCTTGGGTGGGTTGATGTACATGGGGCTTCCGGCAACGCGGCGCTGTCTGCTTGCCAAATATGAGAGCACGGCAATGCGCGGCAGGCGGCTGATCATCTGAACGGCAACCTCAATTTCATGATGCTTGTCGACGACATCCGCCTCGGTCGAGGGGTCGGTTGCGTAGAGCATGAGAACGCTGCGAGCCATCATGTTCATAACGTTTTCTGACGGATAGTTCATGATGAGGTTGTTCACAAACCCAGTGGGCAAATCGCGAAAACCGTC
>CACZSV010000199.1 GCA_902783925.1 uncultured Coriobacteriaceae bacterium | reverse complement strand
CATGCGCGTATATGACGAGCGGAACTCGTTTGCCCGAGCGTGTCTCGTTGGGCAGGTACATGACGCCGAAGATATTCTTGCTATCTGTCTGTACGGGCAGGTCAATTACCTCAAAGTTATCCATAACTGCTCCTCATCGCGCATACTGGATGATGCAGAGAGTGTACACCACAAGAGTCGAGTGAGTTGGCATGACGTTCATCGCGACTCATTCGAAAATGAGTCGCGATGAACGTCATGCCAACTCACCTGTATGCAAGCTCTATATAATGATGCGTGATGAGCGCTGGTTCGTACTACAATGGACACATCGCAATTCGCAAGGATGGAGACAAACATGTACAAAAAGATACTCGTTCCCTATGACAACTCAGAGCACGCTCAGCATGCCCTGCTTGCGGCGCTTGACCTTGCAAGTTGCGTCGAAAACGCGAATGTCACCGTTCTCAACGTGACCGACCTTTTAGAATTCGATGACGCCACATTCGAGGTGGCCGCCCGTATGGCGGGCGTGCCGCGAATAAGTGAGGATTCCGCCCGCGCTGCGCGCGATAACTATTACGCGGAGCATGAAAAGGCCGTGCGCTCGAACATCGACGAGGTAATCTCCGAGATTCCCGAAGGCGTCGAGCTCGGGGTCAAAATCGGCTCAGGGCGTCCGCAAGAGGTCATAAGCGCGGAGGCAAACGAGGGCGGCTATGATTGCGTGGTCATGGGCAGGCGCGGGCTCGGGGCTCTTCGCGGCGCCCTCGGTTCGGTGAGCTATGCGGTTTTGCGTGCCGTGGAGCTGCCCGTTGTCATCGTCAAGTAAAGGGCGCGTCTCCACTCGCAATAATGAATGTTTCGATTCTATTAATTCGAAGTCGCTGCATGTTTCGGCGCTTTTATAATACCTGCGTTTGTAAAATCCAAAGGAGGACACCGTGAGTTATGTAGAGCGCGTCATCGAGCAAGTCAAGGCAAAGGACCCCAACCAGCCCGAGTTCATCCAGGCTGTCACTGAGGTCTTGGAGTCTCTCGAACCTGTCATCGAGGCGCATCCCGAATACGAAGAGGCAGGGCTGCTCGAACGCATCGTCGAACCCGAGCGTGTCGTCATGTTCCGCGTGCCGTGGGTCGATGACAATGGCAAGACTCAGGTCAACCGCGGTTTCCGCGTGCAATTCAACAGCGCGATTGGCCCGTACAAGGGCGGCCTTCGCCTGCATCCCAGCGTGAACCTCTCCATCTTGAAGTTCCTGGGTTTCGAGCAGATCTTCAAGAACAGCCTCACCACGCTCCCCATGGGCGGCGGCAAGGGCGGCTGCGATTTCGACCCCAAGGGCAAGTCCGATGCCGAGGTCATGCGTTTCTGCCAGTCGTTCATGACCGAGCTCTGCAAGCATATCGGTGCCGATACGGACGTGCCCGCCGGCGACATTGGCACAGGTGCCCGCGAGGTTGGCTACATGTTCGGTCAGTACAAGCGCCTTCGTAACGAGTGGACCGGCGTTCTGACCGGCAAGGGCCTCAGCTTTGGTGGCTCGCTTGCCCGCACCGAGGCGACAGGTTACGGCGCGGTGTACTTCACCGAGGAATATCTCAACTGCCATTTCGACTCCTTCTTTGGCAAGACCGTTTGCATCTCCGGTTCTGGCAACGTGGCCATTTACGCAGCCGAGAAGGCCACGCAGCTTGGCGCGAAGGTCGTTACCATGTCCGATTCCACGGGTTGGATCTACGATCCGGATGGCATCAACCTCGATGTCATCAAGCAGCTCAAAGAGGTCGAGCGCGGCCGCCTGAGCGAATACGCAGCACGCAGCGGCCATAACAAGGTCGAATATCACGAGGGCCGCGGTGTGTGGGTTACCCCGTGCGACATTGCCATGCCGTGCGCGACGCAAAACGAGGTCTTCATCGAGGACGCCAAGGCGCTCGTCGCCAATGGCTGCAAGGTTCTCACCGAAGGCGCGAATATGCCCACGACGCTCGATGCCACACAGTACCTGCAGGAAAACGGCGTTGCGTTCTTCCCAGGCAAAGCCGCAAATGCCGGCGGCGTCGCAACGAGCGGTCTTGAGATGAGCCAGAATTCCGAGCGTCTCTCATGGACCTTCGAAGAGGTGGACAATCGTCTGCAAGAGATCATGAAGGGCATCTACCATGCAGCAGATGACGCTGCCCGCGAGTATGGCCATGAGGGCAACTATGTCATGGGTGCGAATATCGCCGGCTTCTTGAAAGTCGCCGATGCAATGATGGCTCAGGGTATCGTCTAAACCGAGCTTGCACACAGCTTTGCTCCTGAGGGGCGCCGTGGGAATCCGCGGCGCCCTTTACGTTGTTCCGTCCGGTCGAGTCGTATTTGCTGATCAGTGCAAAAGCTCGGGGTTCTTTCAGCAAAACCCTAGTTCGCGAAACAGCGATAATCATCCTTTGGACACGTATTGCTAGAGGAGCTCAGTTGTTCAGCCGCACGCCGCACCTCCCTTTTGACGTTGGGTTTTACCGTAGAATGGTCAAAAATTTATAAAATGGCCTAGATAGTGGCACTTTTTCGACAGGTTTTCGCAAAACTGCAATCCGTTCGCAGAAAAAAATTTTTTTCGCGCCGGGGCAACTCGTTGCTTATCTATTTATAGGAGAAGAACGACCTGCGAAAACACAACATCTCGTGAAGTCAAGTGGATTTTTCCACAATATCTTGTATTTTTTCTGCTCACTTCGCCACAAGATATGGGCTATTCTGTGCATCATACACAGCAAATTGTGTGACAGGCAATCTCGAGCACGTGCTTTAGGGCATGTGCTCGTTCAGTCGGTAGGTGTCGAGAGAAAGGGATAAAAGGGGACGGCATGAAGATCATTAAACGCAACGGGTCGGAGGTAATCTTCGACTTAACGAAGATTTCAAACGCAATAGAAAAGGCAAACAATGAGGTCCCCGCAGACGAGCAGCTGACCGCACGCCAGATTCAGTATGCTTCCCTCAACGTCGAGGATGCATGCAAGGCAGCAGGACACACTGTTTCCGTCGAAGAGATCCAGGACATGGTAGAAGACGAGATCATGGCCCTCGACAAGTTCGAGGTCGCTCGTCGCTATATCATCTACCGCTACGTGCAGAACCTCAAGCGTCAGTCCAACACGACCGACGATAAGATTCTCACGCTCATCGAGTGCAACAACGAAGAGGTCAAACAGGAGAATTCCAATAAGAACCCAACGGTGAACTCCGTGCAGCGTGACTACATGGCGGGCGAGGTTTCCAAGGATCTCACCATGCGCATGCTGCTGCCGCGTGAGGTGGTCGAGGCGCACAACGAGGGCATCATCCACTTCCATGATGCGGATTACTTTGCCCAGCACATGCACAACTGCGACCTCGTCAACCTCGAGGACATGCTCCAGAACGGCACGGTCATTTCTGGCACCATGATCGAGCGCCCGCATAGCTTTTCCACGGCTTGCAATATCGCCACGCAGATCATTGCCCAGGTTGCGAGCTGCCAGTATGGCGGCCAATCGATCAGCCTGACGCACCTTGCCCCGTTCGTCGACGTGAGCCGCAAGAAGATTCGCCGCGAGGTCTATGCGGAGTTCGAGGAAATCGGCATCGACTATTCCAAGGAAATGATCGAGAAGGTTGTCGAGCGCCGCTTGCGCGACGAGGTCAAGCGCGGTGTTCAGACCATCCAGTACCAGGTCGTCACGCTCATGACCACCAACGGTCAGGCGCCATTCATCACCGTGTTCATGTATCTCAACGAGGCGCGCAACGAGACCGAGAAGGCCGACCTTGCGATGATTATCGAAGAGACGCTGCGTCAGCGTTATCAGGGCGTGAAAAACGAAGCGGGCGTGTGGATTACGCCGGCGTTCCCCAAGCTCATCTATGTGCTCGAGGACGATAACGTCGAAGAAGACTCGCCGTACTTCTACCTCACGCAGATGGCCGCCAAGTGCACGGCCAAGCGCATGGTTCCGGACTATATCTCCGAGAAGAAGATGAAGGAGCTCAAGCTCTCCAAGGGCGAAGAAGTAGGCGAGGGCGATTGCTACACCTGCATGGGTTGCCGTAGCTTCCTGACGCCTGACCGCAGTGGCAATGGTTACGACAACGTGGCCAATGCAGGCAATTATGACCCAGATAAACCGAAATTCTACGGCCGCTTCAATCAGGGCGTCGTCACGATCAATCTCGTGGACGTGGCGCTTTCGAGCGGTGGGGATATGGATAAGTTCTGGAAGATCTTCGAGGAGCGCCTGGAGCTCTGCCACCGCGCATTGCGTTGCCGCCACGACCGTCTCAAGGGTACCTTGTCCGATGCCGCTCCCATTCTGTGGCAATACGGCGCGCTTGCCCGTCTCGAGAAGGGCGAGCCCATCGACAAACTTCTCTACGGTGGGTATTCGACGATTTCGCTCGGGTATGCAGGCCTTTTCGAGTGCGTGAAGTATATGACCGGCTATAGCCATACGGATCCGGAGGCGACGCCGTTCGCGCTGCAGGTCATGCAGCTCATGAACGACAAGTGCTTCGGCTGGAAGGCCGAAGAGAACATCGACTACTCGCTCTACGGCACACCGCTCGAGTCGACGACGTACAAATTTGCAAAGTGTTTGCAGAAGCGCTTCGGCATCGTCAAGGGCATTACGGACAAGGGCTATATCACCAATAGCTATCACGTGCACGTAAGCGAGGAAATCGACGCGTACACCAAGCTCAAGTTCGAAAGCGAGTTCCAACGCCTGAGCCCGGGTGGCGCCATCAGCTACGTCGAGGTTCCGAACATGCAGGATAATCTCGAGGCTGTCATCGATGTTATGCGCTACATCTATGACAACATCATGTACGCCGAGCTCAATACCAAGAGCGACTACTGCCAAATTTGCGGCTATGACGGCGAGATTCAGATTGTCGAAGAAGACGGCAAGCTCGAGTGGGAATGCCCCAACTGCGGCAACCGCGATCAGTCCACGATGAACGTTGCCCGCAGGACCTGCGGCTACATCGGAACGCAGTACTGGAACCAGGGTCGCACGCAAGAGATCAAGGACAGGGTGCTGCATCTCTAATTGATAGAACACTGCCCGAGGTGTTATGCGCAGGCAATACCGTCCTTCGCTCATGCGCAATCTGAACGCTCGTCACTTTAGCGCGGCGGCTGCGGAACTCGCGTGCTTCGCACGCTCAGGCAGCCTTCGCTCCCGCCGCGCTTGCGTTACTCGAAGGTTGCGGAATCGCGAAGACCGGTATCGCCTGCATTATGGCCTCATCTTAATTGCATTTAGCGAACGAGAAGCGAGTGCAGGGTAACGGAATGCTATGAACTATGCGGAAATCAAATACTTCGATATCGCCAATGGGCCAGGAACGCGCACGTCGCTCTTTGTGAGTGGGTGCACGCATCGTTGTGAGGAATGCTTCCAGCCCCAGACATGGAGCTTCGAATATGGGCAACCCTTTACAAGGGATGTGCAAGACGAGCTTATCGAAAGCATGAGACCGAGCTATATCCATGGGCTCACCTTGCTGGGCGGCGAACCGATGGAGCCCTCAAACCAGCGCGCCCTGGTCGACTTTCTCGAACGCGTGAAACGTGAGCTTCCCAAGAAAGACATCTGGTGTTTCACCGGGGATCTCTACGAGGACCTGATTGAAGGATACAGCCTCCGTAAAACCGAGGTCACCGACCGCATACTGGCATGTGTCGATGTTCTCGTGGACGGGCCGTACATGAAGGATCTTCGCGACATTTCGCTACGTTTTCGCGGGTCATCGAACCAGCGCATCATCGATATGAACGCGACGCGTAAAACAGGCAAGCTGGTCTTGTGGGAAGATGACCCGCAATATACAACGCACTCCATGGAATAGCCATGCGTTTATAGCATATTCAAGGACCTGTAATTTGGCGTAGGGACGGGCTTCAGCCCGCCCGAATGAGTTGCGGGGAGCGCCATGTCGACGTGCTCTGCCCGCCCATATTGCATTCCTGTCTCTGTATAATGGTGAAGGATTCTCATTGATCGGAGGTATATCATGAGAGCTCGGCCACATTTCAATACAAAGCTTTTCCTGGTGGTAGTCATTGCGTTGTTCGCATTGATGCTTGCTCCAGCCTCGGCATTTGCGAGCACTTCTGCCACGCAGCCGATGCATCGCCTGTATAACCCAAATTCCGGCGAGCATTTCTACACTGCTGACGACGCCGAGCGCGACCACCTCGTGTCTGTCGGCTGGAATCCGGAGGGCGAGGGCTGGATTGCTCCGAGGGAATCCACCACACCGGTGTATCGCTTCTATAATCCCAATGCGGGCGATCACCACTACACGCCAGACGGCGATGAGGCGTATAGCCTGCTTGTTGCGGGATGGAACTACGAGGGCGTTGGCTGGTATTCCGATGATGCCCGCGGGATTGCGCTTTACAGGGAATATAATCCCAATGCTCAGGCGGGTTCCCATAACTACACCACCGATGCAAGCGAGCACGCGATGCTCACGAGTGTCGGCTGGAACGATGAAGGATATGCCTGGTATGGCGTCGATATGACGAAGAGCGCGATTGTCAAAGTGGCGGGCTATGATGAGTTCGTCATCACGCTTGATGATACGAGCGCTCCCATTACCACGGAGAACTTTCGCAACCTTGTGAAGCGCGGATACTATAACGGGCTCGCTTTCTATCGGATTGTAAACAATTTCTGTCTGCAGGGTGGAACGAAGGGCAATACCGCAAGCGGTCACGATCCCGAACTCACCCCAATTAAAGGCGAATTCAGCTCGAATAATGTCAATAATCCGCTCGCAGATAATTTCCACAAGGGAACGGTCGCCATGGCCAGGGCTGGAAACAACCCAGACAGCGCGACGAGTGCCTTCTTCGTTACGCTTGCGAGCTCGCTTTCAGTCTCGACCAGTCTTAACGGCAAATACGCGGCGTTTGGCACCATCAGCCAGACGGACATGAAGATTGTGGATGCAATTTGCAGCGACTACATTGCGTATGCAACAGGACCAGAGGGAGCCATCACCGATTTTTCGCATATGCCCATTATCGAGAGCATCAGCATTGCGGACTAGTTTTGATGCTGCTTGAGCGAGCGCTCTTCTGGGTGAGTCGCCCGGTTCTCGCGACTCATTTTCAAAGGCCCGCTATTGGTCGAAGGGGCGGGCTTCAGCCCGCCCGAATGAGTTGCGTGTCATGGCCGAATCGCTTTTCAGATTCATGTGAATAAGGGCCGCATGCTCGCGGTATGATAGGATTGCACTACGCTCTTAGCAGGGTATCCATTGCGCAAGACAAGCATCACCGGGAGGTTCCCATGAAAACGGAAATCACTCGTCCCTTCCACCACTCTTTGCGGATGCGTCTTAGATGTGTTGTCGCATCAGCTCTGGTTATTGTTGCGGCGCTTTTGTTTGCGCAGCCGGCGCATGCCTCCCTTGTGGATGACTTCGCGCAATACGAGGCAGATTCGCTGCGCTACATTCAGGAACACGGTGTCGATTCGATATCCAATTGGTCGCAATCCCAGTGGACGAGCAATGCCGCTAATACTGGCCTGACGGCTCAGGCAGAGCTTCCGTCAAAATACGACTTGCGAAATGTCGATGGCAATAATTATGTCACTCCAGTGAAGCTTCAGAATCCCTGGGGGAGCTGCTGGTCTTTTGGGGCGATTGCAGCTGTCGAGACGAGCATCTTGAGCGAGCTGGGCGTATCGTATAGTGATTTCCCACTCGATCTTTCCGAACGTCAACTCGCCTGGTTTTCGGGTACAAAACTTCCCGATGCAGAGACAATGAAGCAATACGAGGCGCTTGCTCCGTATGCTTCGCAGGCGGGGGAGGGCATAACGCCACGCATGATAAAGGGCATAAATCCTTTTGCCTCCCCGCTTAATACGGGCGGCACGCCGTTTTACGCAACGACGCTTTTTGCTGCTGGCGTTGGCCCCCTGGTCGAAAGCGAAGCGCCATATAAAAACGACGAGAACATGGCGTTCACGAATATCAAGGACCCTCAAGGGTGGCTCCATGCAGGCGAAAAGGAGTCGGCTGTAAAGAATGTGGATCAGACAGACCCTGAGCAGCACAGCGAGGATTACTACAACTCGATTGTTATGGTGCGGCCAGGCGAAGCCGCCGCCGATGTCTCGAAATACGATCCCGACTACAAGCGCTTCGATGTAACAAGCGTAGTCGACAAAAGCACGCTTTCGGAATATGCAGATGCTCCCCGCTTCGATGCGAACGGTAATTTGATTGGGACCTCTGATTATTCAGCCTCTCCCTACACATGGGGGCTTTCCGAGGACAAACGGTTATTCCTGAGCGTCGAGCTCGAGGAGAGCAGGAGCTTGCCCTCGCCCGCGAATGCCGATGCAAACGGCACGTACGTATATGACGAAGCTGGCACGCAAGCCATCAAGAACGAGCTCATGGCCGGGCGTGGTGTTCATATTGAGTTTTGCGCGGACCAATCGATGCCTGACGAGGCCACGAAACAGGGAGACTTCCTCAATCAAAAAAGCTGGGCGCAGTACACCTTCGATAAGACTGGTCAGGGCAAAACAGTCAGTCTCAACCATGATGTGTGCATAGTGGGCTGGGATGATGATTACCCCGCGAGCAACTTTAATTCGGGAACATTCCCTGCAGTCGATGCGCAGGGAAATCCTGTAGTAGATGAAAAAGGCGTACAAATTCAAGTTCCAAAGAATCCGGGCAAGGATGGTGCTTGGATCGTCAAGAACAGCTGGGGCGCTGGAACCGAGAAATTCCCCAATAACGGGGGTACAAACTGGGGTATTGTTGACGAAAACGGCAAGCACACTGGTTATTTCTACCTCTCGTATTACGACATGAGCATTACGCGCCCGACGAGCTACAACTTCTACCCCGAGAGCATCTACGGAACCAAAGATACTGTCTTTATCAACCAATACGATTTCATGCCGGCTTACGATGTGTTTGCAATGACATCGACCAGCGATAATTATTCGGTAGCGAATATCTTCAGCGCAGAAAACGACCAGTTTGTCCGCACGCTGTCGGTCGAGACGCTTGTACCCAACACGCACGTGACGCTGCAGCTCTATCGCCTCAACGATGGCGCCACGACTCCTGTGGACGGCGAGCTCATCGAGACCCTCGAGGATGATTTTGCATACGGCGGATTCCATCGCCTGCAAACTAAAGCCAAGCATTTTATGGAGAAGGACCAACGTTTTTCGGTGGTTGCGACCCTGTCTTCTACCGATGCATCGGGGAAGAAGAGCTATCAGATTCCCATGCACAGGTCGTTTTCAGAAGTATTTGCACAGCAATATAACCTCAAAATATATGCCTCGGGCATCATCAATCCGGGCGAGAGCTATGCGCTCGATGAAGGAAAATGGGTCGACTGGACAGAAGAACTTGTAAAGATTCGCAACCAAGACCCTGCAAACACGGATTCGTTCGTATATGACAACTTTGCTCTCAAGGCGTTTGCCGACGAAAGCATTCCCTATTCGATCGAGAAGAGCATCGTTGATGCAAAAGATGTCTACAATCCAGGCGATGAGATAAAGTACAAGGTCGTTGTGCGCAACGAGTCAGAGAAAGAAGCGCTCGAGAATATCGTTGTCGAGGACAGCCTCGTCGATCTTGGCGACGCGGGTAAAATCGAGAAGATCGGCGTTGGCGAGGAAGTCACGGTTACCTATGGCTATGTTGTGACCGAGCAGGACGCCAGACGTGGCTCGGTGGAGAATACAGCAAAGGCGACCCTTGCCGATGTCGAAGGCATCGAGGCGGAGTCGAGCACCAAGGCGATTTGCGCCGAGAAGGCAAAGCTTTCGATTCACCGTCTGTACAACTCGAATTCTGGCGAGCATTTCTACACGAAGGCGACTCCCGAATACAATATGCTCATCGAGCTCGGATGGGCTGACGAGGGCTTCGGTTGGACTGCGCCCGAGGAGTCGAATACGCCGGTATTCCGTCTGTATAATGCCATTGGCGGCGAGCATCACTTTACTACGAGTGAGTCGGAGCGGGACTTTCTGATAAGCATCGGGTGGAATGACGAAGGTACTGGCTGGTGCTCCGATGATTCCAAGACAACGCCGCTGCACCGCGACTATAACCCGAATGCCTTTGCCAATAACCACAACTATACGGCGAGCCTAGAGGAGCACGAGTATCTCAACAGCATCGGCTGGCGTGACGAGGGGATAGGCTGGTACGGTCTGTAAGGGCCCTGTCACGAGAATCCGATCGAACGGACCCGCACGGCACTCCCGCTCATTCACCCGCTGTTCGCGGCAAGCAGCAGAACAAGCGGCGGGCTGCAGCTCAATATGAGATTCCTCGGCTTTGGCTCCCTCGGACAAAAGGGTGATGCTCCCTTTGTCTATGGAACTGCACTTGCGCGCAGACT
>CACZSV010000198.1 GCA_902783925.1 uncultured Coriobacteriaceae bacterium | reverse complement strand
GTGCACGAGCCCGCCGTCGACCTTGCCCTCGAGGCAGAGCTGCTCGCGAAGCTCGGTCGAGCGCTCGAGGTTGATGGCGTTGGGCACACTGGCATACGCCTCGCACAGCCCCTCGAAATCCTTGTAGGAAAACGCGAACGAAGGCCCGTACACGCACGAGGTCACATTGACGCCGAGATTTTTGAGCGTGGAGTACGTCACGCGCAGATACGGCCAGCACGCGATGCCCTCGAACATGATGCGGTGCTTTTCCTCGCCCTTGAATGTCGACTGGTGCGCTTTGATGAATTCCTCGCACTCCTCGTTGAACTGCAAGAACGCATCGAGCGATTCCTGTTTGCCGCGCGCCATGGTGGCAACCGCCATGTGGTTGAACAGGTCGAAGCCCTTGTACGGGGCGGGCTTGTAATTGAGGTACTTCGTCGCCTTGAGCCACGCGTCGCCAACCTTCGAAGACAGCACGCACACCTCTTCGAACTTCTTCTCGTCCCAGGTCTTGCCCGTGATTTTTTCGAGCTGCGAGATCGCATCGCGGAACTGCGCGCCGATGTAGTCGATGCGCTTTTGGTCGATATCGTAGGCGTTGCTGAAGGGCACATCGATCATGATGACGGGAATATCGAGCTGACGGCCGAGGTTCTCGTACCACTTGAACATGCAGTCGCAGATGTTATTGCAGCACAAGACAAAATCGGGCAGGGGCATATCGCGCTCACCGTCGGGGCAGGCCGCAAGATCGGCATACGCCTGGCTGATGCGCGAATACGCGCAGATATCGTTGGAAAAGCCGAGCTCGTTTTCCGCGTGCTCGCACATGGCGAGAGCTGCGCCCTTGGCAGAAATTGCCGCCGCCTGGCTTTCTGGGTACACGACGTGCAGCCCGAGCGTCGTCGGAATCTCCTGGGGAAAATTCGATGAAATCCAGCCGACCTTCTCGCCGCGTGCTTTTGCGGCAATCGCGTCCTCGTAGACGTTATCGGCAATCTGGGCCAGAATCTTTCTGGCGGGAACCTTTTCAGGCGTTTCCTGTGCCATCGTTTGTCCTCTCTCGAACTTGAACATACGGCCAGCTAAAAGAACAACTATGAGGGAATCATCCCCTTTTCCTCTTTGTCGAAAGGCGGCAGCATTTCCGGGATGCCGTTTGGGTGCGGTAGGGGCTTCGCCATTCCATTACAACGGCATCCTGTATACCAGAAGAATACTCCCCTTTCGGGCGGTCCGTCAGTCTTAGTCTATTCCTTCCAGATGCCTACGGTGTTATCGGCGATCATGGCCTCGATTTCCTGGTCGGTATAGCCAAGGCCCGAGAGCACTTCCTCGGTGTTCTCGCCGAGCAAGGGCGCCTTGTCGTACGGTGGCAGCGCCGTTTGCTCGAAGTCGATGGGCGTGCGCACGAGCGCCTTGGGCCCACGTGGGTAATCCATCTCGAAGAACACGTCGTTTGCCCAGGCTTGTTCGTCCTTGGCAACTTCTTCGTAGGTCTGGCAGATGGCGTACGGTATGTCGAGCTCGGTCAGGATGGGAATCCATTCCTCGAGCGTCTTCTGCCTGAAGCCTTCCTGGATGATGTCGTAGAGCTCGCCGTTTCTACCTGCGTCGAGCATGGCGCGCTGGTTGGAAAAGACCGGGTCTTCGATGAGGTCTTCGCGGCCGATGGCCTTCATGAACAGCGGGAAGTAGATCGAATAGTTCGGGCCCATGACCTGCAAGAAGCGATCATCCTTTGTCTGGACAGCAGGCTGGTAGGGCAGCTGGTTGTCGCGACGATCGAAGGGATAGGAAACGCCCTTGAACTCGTTTCCGTACTGCGCGCCTTGCACCTGGAAACCCTGCACCCAGATTGCCGTGTGCAGCAGATTGGTGGAGACCTTCTCGCCCTTGCCCGTCATCTTCGCGCGGAACAGCGCGGCGAGCGCGCCACAGGTAAGTGCCATCGCAGCCTGGTGATCGCCGAGCGCGGGGATGAGGTTGGAGGGCACGGTACCCTTCTGATACAGAGAGCCCGACCAGCCGCTGCGGGCGAAAAACGCAGTGTAGTCGAAACCGGGAAGGTCCTTGTCCGGGCCTTTTTCACCGTAACCCGTGAGGCTCGCATAGACGAGCTTGGGGAACTTCTCCTTCAGCTCCTCGTAGGTGAGGTGCTTGCGCTCAAGCGCCTGCGGACGCCAGTTCGTAAGAAAGATGTCCGCTTCTTCGAGCAGCTTGAAGAGAATCCCCATGCCCTTGTCCGTGCGCAGATCGATGACGATGCCCTTCTTGCCCGAGTTCTCGAGATCGAAGTTCGTGTCTTCGTGGGGGTCAAGCGGACGGCCCTCGTTTGGCGCGGTGTAGCGCAGGTTATCTCCTTTTGCGGATTCGATCTTCACGACTTCGGCGCCCATATCGGCCAGGATGCGGCCGGCGGCGGGCACAGCGATGAAGGTCGCCATCTCGACGACTTTTATTCCCTCAAGCGGCCGTTCGAGTGTTTCCATGATTCCTCCAAGATGCTCGTCAAAACGAAATATCTGACCAATGCCTTAGACGACATTTTTCTTCATATGAGTATTTTGTACATGCACCCTTGCAAATTGAATGGACATATCTCAGTATTGTCTAATATCACGAAAGGCGCGCGATGACGAGAAAGACAAACGCAAAGCAGATAATCGTCGATGAATTCATCGCGCGTGTCGAAGTCGGCTCGTTGAAAGCCGTACACGTCTCCAAGCTCATCAAGGAGCTCGGCGTCAACCGTAACACCTTCTACTATCACTTCACGAGCAAATACGATGTCGCCATGTTCGTGTTCCGCACCGACTTGGCGCGCGAGCTTGAGCGGGTATTCCCGCACGAGGAGCTCGTATACTCCCCTATCGATGCAAAATCCGGCGCGCAGGAACTTGCGTTTTACACGCACCGCGAAATCGCGGCGCGCACGCTCGATTTTGGCGAATTCTACAAGACGCTCGTCCGCTGCCTGCTCAAGCGCCAGGCGTTTTACCGCGGCTTATTCGACCAGCAGGAACCCGAGTTTCTCACGCTCATCGATGCGCTGTACCGTCCCGCAGCCCAAGACGACCTCGAATTCATGCTCGGCGGGCGCTATCTGCCCGAGCCGACCTTCAAATTGCTCGTCACGCTGATTGCCTCGCAGGTACCGTCTATCGCTCACTATTATCTTTTGCATACGCGGGATGCAGAGCTTCTGCTTGACGACAAAGTGAACCCGTTTTGGAACATCACACACGAAACGCTGCTCCACGAACTGCAGAATCACCCCATCAACCGCCCGCGAAACTTGTAGAGGCGGTTGCTGACTAGCGAGTTGGGGCGGCCTTTAGCGAGCCCTGAGCGGGCACTTGCGTCCCTCATGTAATCCTAAGCGAGCGCAAAGCACAAACACAGGGGTCCGTCCCCTCTGTTGCATAGGGGTCTGTCCCCTCTGTTGCACAGGGGTCTGTCCCCTCTGTTACCCGTTATCGAAGCCAATCCTTTGCCAGGAGATTTGACTATATAGCTGCAGCCCCGAGTGCTGTTGCACCCGGGGCTGCGAGGGAAGGGATAATAGAGAATCTAGCTAATCGTTATTGAACGGCTTGTCCGTACGTGCCGATAGCCTGGAAGCACTTCATGACTTCGCTGATGTCGCACTTGGCGAGAACAGCATTGCCCAGGTCGCCCAGGTCGATAACGACGTTACCCTGATTGTCAGCTGCGGTTACCTGGAATTGCAGAGCATTGCCGCTCTGGATATCGGTGATGCGCACGTAACCCTGCTCGGGGTTCGAGGTGGCGCCAACATAGCTGACGTATTTGTTGCTGTTCGGCTCGTATACGAGCATGGCGCCCTGGGAGCCGTCAGGGCTCTCGGCGTAGTAGAACGTCTCGCCCTTGTCGCTTACGCCCATCCAGGCGTCTGTCCATGTGGATACATCGACTTTCTGGGCCGAAGCATCCGTGCTGCTTGCGCTGCTGGCCGCCGCGCTAGCAGAAGCGCTGCTGCTGGCCGCCGCGCTAGCAGAAGCGCTGCTGCTTGCTGCGGACTTGCTGCTGGAGGACGAGCCGCCGCCACAAGCTGCCAGGCCGAGCATTGCGACGATGGCTACACTTGCCACAATCGCAATAAGTAATGCCTTCGAGTTCTTCATGTTGCCCCTTTCGGTTGCTTCCTTCCCTTTCGGCTGTGTTGCCGATTGCAGGTATTCTACTAGAAAGAAGATGGTTTAACCCGGCGAATTTGGATGGAATGTTATCGGGCACGTGATGAGTCGCGAACCCACGTCATGTCCGACTCATTGACGCAGGTCTTCCGCCGTCCCACAACCTACGTCGCCTCGAGCAGCGCCTGAAACAAAGGGGACAGACCCCTATTTTCGGCCCCTGTTTTCTGTTTTGACATTCTGAGTGGACGTCCTACCCGACTTATCCCAGCGCTCTACACTTCGCAGCGCTCGAGCGCGAGCAATGCGGCACCATATGCGCCGTTGTACTGCGCAAGCTCGCTTGTGGCGACGGGAAGCCCGATGCGCTCTTCCAGACGCCTGCGAAGGCTCGTGTTGAGCGCGACACCGCCTGTCATGGCAACTGCAAGCTTCACGCCGACGCGCTGGGCCAGCCCATAGGTGCGATCGACCACGGACTGATGCACGCCAGCCGCAATATTGCAGATGTCCTCGCCGCTGGCGAGCTTCGAAATGACCTCGGATTCAGCGAACACCGTGCAGGTGGATGAAATCGATGCGATCTGCGTCGAGCGCTCGTCGTATGCAGACAGCTCGCTCACATCGCAGCCGAACACGCTCGCCATCACATCGAGAAAACGCCCTGTTCCAGCGGCGCATTTATCGTTCATCGCGAAGTTCTCGAGCGTGCCGTCTTTACCGATGGAGAGCACTTTAGCATCCTGGCCGCCGATGTCGATGACCGTACGTACGCCATCGAACAGCTCCACCGCTCCCCGCGCATGGCATGAAAGCTCGGAAATTTGAATGTTCGTCCAGTCTGAAAGCTTGCGCCCATAGCCTGTCGCGCAGCTGAACCTGATATCAGCCAGCGAGGCGCCGCCTCCACATGCAGCCAGCGCCTCGTCAACACAGGTTTGCGGACCAGCGGTTCCAGCTCCGGAAGGATACATGCCCTTTGCGATGATGTGACCATCTTCGTCGACAATCACGCACTTCGAGGCAGTGGAACCGACATCGAGACCGAGAAACAAACCCTTCATCTCCCCTTGCAACGTGGGTGTATCAGCCGTAGCGGTACTCGACACCCATCGTGGGGCCGGGATACGCCCACTTGGAGAGAATGGTGTCGCCGCAGATAATACGACAGGTGCCGCATTCGAGGCAGCCCGCGTAATCAAAGCTCTCGCGCCCATCTTCGTCGCGCTTGTACAGCCCAGCCGGGCAGACGCGGATGAGCTTGTCGAATTCCGCGGGGCTCGGCTCGTCCACGAGCTCGATATGTGCGGTTTCCTCGTCGACTTCGTACTTGTTGACCGCAAGGTATTCATCGACGTTCACGGTAATCTTCATGTCACTCATAGCGCCTTCATCGCTCCCCTCGCGTCTTTCACAATGTTGAGCAGGCCGACCTGCTTAACCTTGGGCAGGACCTTCTTCTTGATGGGAGCCGCCGGCGATCCGTCGACGACGAACATGCTGTTCATGACGTCGCGCGCGAGTGCCGGATACGCATTGAACATGCGGTCGAAACTTTCAAGGAACGCAGGCTCGTTCTTGTACTGGTGCAGGTCCTTCATCACGAAACTGTTCTCGAGATCCTCGACGTAATGGACGAGCCCATTGATGGACGTGTCCTGCGCATCAATCGCGCGCGCCGCGTTTTTGCCTGCCATCTGGCCAGCTGCAACGGCGTAGTCCATACCGCGCACCATATAGCCAAGGTTCAGGCACATCATGGCGCAGTCTCCCGCGAGCATGACGCCGTCGTTTACGAGCGGGGGCATGATGTTCACGCCGCCTTCGGGGACCATATGACCCGAATGCTCGACCACCTTGGCACCCTTGATGAGAGGCGCGACGGACGGATGCTGCTTGAGGTCCTCGAGCATCTGATACACGGGTACGCAATCGCCGTTGGCAACGGCATCAATGCCCGCCACAACGCCCAAGCTGATCGAATCGCGGTTCGTGTACATGAAACCACCGCCAAACACGCCGTGCGTGGCATCGCCTGCGAAGAGCCATGCCGCACCCTCGTCATCGGAGGCGGCGAGCACGCGGTCTGTGATCGTCGCGGCGGGAAGCTCGAAGACTTCTTTCACGCCAACGGCCATCTGATTCGCTGGTGGCTTCTCGTAGAAGACGGCTTCTTTTGCCAGAAGCGAATTCGCGCCATCGGCCAGGATCACGACCTCGGCCGTAATCTCGTCTTCGCCGGCGCTCACGCCAATGACCTTGCCGGATTCGTCCTTCATCAAGCCCTCGACGGGAATACCGTAGATGAACTCCGCGCCGGCTTCTTCCGCCTTCTCTGCGAGCCACTGATCAAAGGGTGCATGTAGCACGGAATACGATGCATGCTCGTCACGCCCAAGCTCGTCGGATGTGAAATCGATCGTCAGGTTCGAATCAGGAGCCATGAGACTGATGCGCTCGTGCGTGATCTTGCGCTCGAACGGCGCCTCAGCCAGCTCTTCATCGGAAAATACCTTGCGAAGCGAATGCACGTAGATGCGCCCGCCTGTCATGTTCTTGGCGCCCGCGAAATTGCCGCGCTCTATGACGAGCACGCTCTTTTCAGCACGCGCAAGCTCGAGTGCAGCTACGGAACCAGCAAGGCCCGCGCCCACCACGATTGCGTCGAAATCCGCCACTTGCCTTACCTCTCTCTTCGAAAGCCGCGCCTACAGCGCTTCCGTGATCTTGGGGAGCACGTCTTTCAGATCGCCCACCAGGCCGTAATCGCACTGCTTGAAGATGGGGGCGTTTTGATCCTTGTTGATGGCGAACACCGTGCCGGAACGGTTCGCGCCGACCATATGCTGCATCTGGCCGGAGATTCCTGCGGCGATGTAGACCTTCGGCGAGAGCATGAGGCCGGAAACGCCGATATAGGTCTCGCTCGGCATCCAGCCAGCGCCTTCGGCAAGCGGACGCGAGCAACCCAGCCCGGCGCCGATCTTGTCGCAAAGCGCACGTGCCAAATCGAGATCTGCCTCTTCGGAAAAACCACGGCCGGCAGCCACGACCACGTCGGACTTGTTCAGGTCGACGCCGCTCTTCTGGATGGGTTCGCTGCTCACAAGCTTAAGTGCTGCAGCGGGCGCAACCCAGGAAAGCTCCTCGGCGCCTGCGTTGGAGCCGCTCGGCTGCGCATCGCCAAAGGAACCCGCGCCAGCGGTGTAGAACGCGATACCGCTTTTTGCCTTGCGCCTGATCTGGCCAACGCCGCCGAAGTACATGCTGGTCGCAACACCGTCTTCGATGGATAGGCAATCGGTGATGACGGATGCGCCCTTGGCGGCGGCAAGCTTGCCGACGATGGATTTCACGTGGCGTACGGGCTCGGCGATGACGACCTGCACGTCGTCGAGAAGCGCCTCGAGCGTCGCAGCTGCATCATCGGCCGCAGCGCCTTCAGGAACTGCAACATGGTATGCAGCGTCGGCGATGTTTGCGGGGACTTGCTCGGAGCCGACGACGGCAACGGCGACCTCGTCTGCCAGTGTACGGGCACCAGCTGCCAAAGCGGAAGCTGCCTCGGCGTGTTCTGCGATAACAAATGCCTTCATGGTTAGAATTCCTTCCCCTTTAGAGAGCAGCCTTGAGAGCCGCGACGAATGCATCGATGGCGCCATCATCGGACGCGTTACTAACTTCTTGCTTGCGCTCGGTAGCTTCGGGAGCCTTGATCTCGATGGTCTCGAGGCAGGTCTCGGCTGCCGCATCTGCAGCGCCTACGTTCATCGGCTTTTTACCAGCAGCGAGGATGTCCCTCATGCCCGGGATGCGCGGAAGCGCGATATCGGGCGTAACGGCGACGACGCAGGGAAGCTGCGCCTCGACGGTCTCGATGACGTCCTCGAGCTTGCGCTTGGCAGTCAGCGTGGAGCCGGCAGCGGACATCTCGACAACACCGTTCACGCTCGCAACGCCCATCTTGCATGCCAGCTGCACGTCGACCTGCTGGGCGTAGTTGTCAGCGGAACCATCGCCGCAGACGACGAGGTCGACATCGCCGATCTTCGCGAGCTCGGCTGCCAGAACGGTAGCGGTTGCATGAGCGTCGAGATCCGCGCAAGCGTCATCGGCGATCATGACGAGCTCTTCTGCACCGCGCGCCAGAATGTTCTTCTTGAGCTTGGACTCGTCGATGGCAGAGCCACCGACTGCCAAGGCAATGACCTTGGAGTCGCCAACGGCTTGCGCGAGCTGAGCTGCAGCCTCGATGGCGTTGAGGTCATATGCCGAGATAGTCTGATGCGCTTTCGACATGTCCAATTCGCCAGCTGCGCTGATCTGGATATCCTGGTCGTCTGGGACCACTTTAATAGCAACGACGATATTCATCATCTGCACCTTCCTATGGGTTTTCCAATATGTACAGAGTAAATAAGGTCGCTGCGAAAAGAACTAGGCAATTTTCGCTTGTGCCTAGTGATCGCGAAATTGATGGAGGGGGCACCAGGCGAACGGCGCTTTGACGACGCAGCGGTGAGTGGGCTAGCTGGGCCGATCCGTCATACCAGCTCGCCAAGCACTCGCAGGGGTACTCCCTATTCGCTTACAGATTCTTTTTCGTGAATGCATATTCCTTCACGCGATGACGTGCGATGCTGCGCGACATCATCTCGTCGGCGCCCTGCGCAATCTGGTTGCCACGGCAATCGCGCCAGATTCGGCTCACGCGCGATTCATCCGTATATCCCATGCCGCCGAAAATCTGGAGCGCTTCGGAAGCGAGCTGCGTTGCGGCCCCGGGCACGTAATGCTTCATGAGCGCGCAATTGTACTTCTGCTCGGACAGCGAATCGTCGCTGCTCACAGAAAGCGCCGCCTTGGTCACGAGGTTTTCCATCGAGCGAATCTCGACGGCCATATTCGCGAGTTTCACCTGAATTTGCGAGATGCTGCTTAGATAGCGCCCCCGTGTGCGGTACCGCGCGCAACGCTCGAGCGCATCGTCCATCGCAGCCTGAGCAAGCCCGAGACTGGCCGCGCACACGTAGATACGGCCGAGCATGTACTGCCGCTCGAGCATCGCGCCGAGGCGACCCTCGGTCTGAATGCGCCACATGGGGTCGAGTTTCACATGGTCAAAGACGAGACGAGCGGGGGCGAGCATCTCCTGCCCCACCGTGTTGAGCGGATACGTGTACACGCCAGCTTCTGAAAGCGGCACGAGCCATAGCGATTGCCCGCCGTCTTCGATGCCATGGACCATGTCCTGCGCGAGCACGAGCGTCCTCGAAGCGAACTGGCCGTTTGCCACGAAGGTCTTCTCGCCGTCGAGAAAAACGCCGTCGAGATCGGATGTCACCTCGGTGATGATGCTGCTCGAATCGGCGCCGAGTCCGCCTTCAGAAAACGCCTGCGAAAACGAGATGCGGCCGTCGCTTGCCGTGAAATCCTCAATGATTTCGCGCTGGGACTGATCGCTGAGCGTCGAGAGCAGCGCCATCGAGTTCATGTCCGAATGGTACGGAAGCATCGCTCCCGCATGGCGCATAAGCCGCGCGACGAGCATGGCGCGCACGAGAAACGGTCCATCGAAGCCTCCGAGCGCGGGCGGCATACAGTACCTGCCGAGCTCGCTTTCGTAGAACGCGGCGTATTCTGCAGTTGACACACCTCTCGAGACGCACCAGTTCTTTACGCGCTCCTCGCTGATATGCTCCGCGCAAAAGTCATCGACGTACCCAATGACCTCGTCGACCATTTCCTGAATCGATGCCTCGCTCATGTTCTTCCTCCACTGCCTACTTTGCTAGGCGCCTGTGCGCGTAGCACTCGCCAGCATATCCTCGACCTGCTGTTTCAGCGCTTTCTTGTCTATTTTGCCGTTGCCCAGATACGGAAACGCTTCCATTTTGATCACGAGGTCCGGAACCTTGCACTTCTCGATGCGTCCGCGCGCATACATACGCAAGTCCCGTGTCGAGGCGTCGTGGCCTTGCTTCATGATGACGCAGGCGCAGGTACGCTCGCCAAGCTCCGCATCCGCGTAGCCCACAACACAGCACGAACCGACGTCGTCGTGCTCTTGGTACAGCGACTCGATTTCGAGCGGGAAGATATTCACCCCACCGCGTATGATCACGTCCTTGATGCGGCCAGAGATCGTCATGTAGCCTTGATCGTCGATCGTGCCGATATCGCCCGAATGAAACCAGCCGTCATCGTCGAGCATGAGCTCGAGCGAGCCGTCTTCCTGCAACACGCCATCCATGATGGATTGGCTCTTGCAGAGTATCTCACCCGTCTGCGGGTCGAGCACGGCATCCGAGCCCTCTATGCAAAAGCCCACGGTCGCGGCTCGTTCGGCTGCTGAAAGGCCGAGCGGCGTCACGGTGAGCGTCGCCGCGGTCTCGCTCATGCCATACGACTGCATGAGCCTGCAGCCAAAACGCTCCTCGAAATCGAAGATGACGGAAGGCGGACAGCCGGCGCCGGCCACGAGCCCCGCGCGCAGAGACGAGAAATCCCATTTGTCATGGACGTTTTGACGCAGCTCGCGTATGAACATGGTCGAAACGCCCAGATGCACGGTCACGTGGTTGTTCACGATGAGCGCGCAGGCTTCGGCCGGGTGGTACTTCGCCGCCGTCACGAACGTCGTTGTCGAGGCGAGCGTGGCGTACGTGCCCACAAGACCAAAGACGTGGAACAGCGGAACGGGCAGATACACGACATCGTCGTGCGTGAGCTCGAGCCAGCGCCTCAGGGCAAGGCCGTTTTTCGCGAACGACGAAGCCCGGTTGACGATTGCCTTGGGAACGCCAGTGCTGCCCGAGGAGAACACGATAATCTGCGCGTCCGCACTCGCATGCGGAAACTCGCGCGCGTCGTCGAAGCCCGCGCGCGCAATGATATCGTCGAGCAAGGGCACGGGAGCCGACGGGCATCCTGTCGCGACGATAGTCGCCCGTGGCGCCTCTTCCTGCGCCATCTGGCAATCCTCCGGAATCGACATGATGACGAGCTGGGGTTTGACCAAGCGCACGCTGCGCCTGAATTCATGGCGGACGAGCGCGTTGGAAAACAGCGCGACCCGCGCGCCCACGAGCTGAGCTGCGCCCAAAACGATGGGCGTAATGAGAAGGTTGGGAGCAGAGAGCACTATGGTCGAGTCCGGCCCGAGCCTTAGCGTCTCCTGGAAATACCCAGCCAAAGCGTTTACCTTTGTGTACGCCTGGGCGTAGGTATACGCTTCTTCGTCGCTTATGCAAAAGCGTTTAGACGCATTGGCCTTGAAGCCCTCGTGGAGGCCGCGCATGATGGACAGACGCGGATAGCGCCCCTCCTCTACCGAAAGGACGCTCTCGCGAAGGTATTCCTCGACACTTGTATCATCGACACAGGCGATGGAGGTCGCACGGTTCAGATCATCTGCCATCTCGTGCAAACCTCCCATCCGCCTCGTCGCGAATTGCCACTCGCTCTACGCGCCCGTTACTTACGCGCGTATTGCTTGGCGAGCTGACGACCCGCGATGTAGACCATGATCTCGTCGGTGCCACCGGCGATCTGGAAGCCGCGCAGGTCGGACCACATGCGGCCAACGCGCGTCTCGGTCGTGAAGCCGAGACCGCCATAGATCTGCATGGCCTCAGATGCGACCTTGGTGCACTCCATGCACGCATAGCGCTTGAGCAGCGCGGAATCGATGCGCACGGACTGGCCGTTGTCCATCTTCCACAGCGTCTTGTAGAGCATGTTGCGCGAATTCTGAAGCGCGATCTCCATCTCGGCGAGCTTGAGCTGGATGAGCTGATAGCTGGCGATGGGCTTGCCAAAGGTGATGCGCTCGTTGACGTATGCGGCAGCGTCGTCCATGGCAGCCTGTGCGCAACCGATGGACTGGGCCACGATGAGGCAGCGCTCGGTCTCGAAGTTCTTCATGAGGTTCTTGAAGCCCTCGCCCTGCTTGCCCACACGCATGTCTTCGGTCAAGACGACATCGTCGAAGTACATCTCGCAAAACGGCATGATCTGCTGGCCGATTTTCTGCAGCGGCGCAGTTGAAAGACCATCGATTTCCTTGGGAACGAGCCACATCGACATCTCGCGATTCTCGCGCGCGTTGTCTTCGTCTTTGGCGATGACGAGCACGTACGGGAAGACCTCGCCCTGCGTAACCCAGGTCTTCTGGCCGTTCAGGATATAAGTGCCGTCTGCCTGCTTCTTCGTGACGCAGCTCATGTTCATGTTGTCAGAGCCAGATGCCGGCTCGGAAAAGCCGAGCGACATAATGGGCTTGCCCGTTTCCATGTAGGCGGCCATACCCATCTCGATCTGCTCGGGCGTGCCAAAGTCGATGAGGTCGCGCATGGCGAGCGTGTTATTCAAGAAAGGCGTGATGCAGCCAGAGTAATGGGCGAATTCCTCGGTGAGAATGCCGAGCGTCACGAGGTCGCACGGGATGCCGCCTTGTTCTTCCGGAATGCCCATGAGACCGAAACCGGCCTCGAGGTACGCTTGGATGAGCTCGTCGCTCATGCCGTGGTTCGCGTACATCTCGCGGATCTTTTGTTCGTCGAAATTACGCTCGCAGAATTCTTTGATGCTGTCGATGAGTAGTTCTTGCTCGTCGGTCAGATTGAAATCCATGATTCCCCCTGTTCCATGATGGAATACGGTGTTTTGCTCTTGCACCATTGTGTGATGAGATCGAAGCAAAGAGAATAGGCAGCTTCTGTTTCTGCCTAGTTATGGGTGTGTGCGGATGAGTGAGCGGGACATCCTACCCGTGAATCGAGCCCAGCTGCAGCAACAGAAACGGGCGCCGGAGCTTATGCTCCAACGCCCGTTCGTTTCGCCTATGCGCTTACAAGGATTACTTCACCGCATACCAGGCATAGCCTTCGGGCCTCCAGCCTACGCTCAAGAGCATCTCGTGCTCACCCACGCTCGTGGTGTAG
>CACZSV010000197.1 GCA_902783925.1 uncultured Coriobacteriaceae bacterium | reverse complement strand
TTCCATCATCGAGCAAGGTAGTTACCAGTGCTGGGACATCGGGTGCGAAGCTTCCGACATCTGTGCCGAACGCTTCGAGCCTCGTGCGTATATCGTTTGCACCACTCGAGATCCGACCTTGCTCCCAGATCCAGACGGATTCATCTTTCAATTCTTCGACTCGCAACGAGCTTCGCCGTGCCAATGCATGCGAGGAGGGGATAAATGCGACCTGGTTTGCCCGCGACAGCTCGCAGAACCGAATTGAGGAAGGGGCATTCTGAAGGGAGGCGTCCGAAGTCGACCATAAGTCGATCACACCGTCTTGAAGCAATCTAATCGGATCAGAGGAGCCACAAGGCACCAGTGCGAATGAAAGACTCGACTGTGTGACGTTGAGCAGGAAGGAAATAGTATCTCGCGAACAGCTGTTGACACCAACCTTAATCGCTCCGATGGCGGATTCTTTGGAAATGGCCCGTGCGAGCCTCACCGCTTCGTCATAATCAGCGACTATCTTTTTTATAGTCTCGAGAAGAAACGAGCCTTCGACGGTAAGCGAGGTACCAACGCGAGTGCGATTGAAAACTTTGAAACCGAGGTCGTTTTCTATAACCTTGAGTTGGTAGGTGAGAGCAGGTTGCGTGACGCGCAACTTCTTTGCTGTTGTCGTCATGGATTTGCAATCGGCAAGGACGATTATCATGCGCATTTGCGCTATATCCACGTTCTTGCCTCCTTTTCAGCCTCATGATTCCTGCGAACATTGCAACAATTTGAAGCAAAAGACCGCTTCATTGCATACGGGAAAGATTAGCAGAAATCTAAAATACTAGGAATTCATAGTATGCATGTTGATTACTATACGATAAAATCCTTTTATAAATAAAGGTAGGAAGGGGTGGTTTAGTGAAAAACCGATTTAAGAGCGCCATTGAGTCCGGAGAGTTCGTCGTAACCTGCGAGATTATTCCCGGAAGAGGCGCTCACGAAGAAGCTCAGCAGCGCGAAATCGAAGAAGCAAAGAAGATTTACGCGACTGGGCGGGTCCACGCGATGTCTATTACCGACAATCCTGGCGGCAATCCAGCTCTGCTGGCTGATACGCTTGGCCAGGAATTTCTTTCTGAGGGAATTGTCCCCCTCGTTCACTTCACTTGCAAAGATCGCTCTCGCAACCAGATTCTTTCTCAGCTATACAGCATGGAGAGGCTGGGGATCGAGAATATCTTATTTATGACCGGCGATTACCAGGTCTCTGGTTGGGAAGGTCGCGCACGCCCAGCTTTCGACCTCGATTCTGTGCACGTGCAGATGCTCGCCTCCGAGATGAATGCAGGTCTTGTCGTTCCCGCTCGTAAAGGCGATGCGGTCGAGCAAAAGACGCATTTCTTCAATGGCGGTGTTGTCAATCCCTTTAAGTATCTGGAGGGTGAGGTCATTCCCCAGTACCTGAAGATGGAAAAGAAAATCATCGGCGGAGCTAAGTTCCTCATTACGCAGCTTGGGTATGACGCCCGCAAGATGGAAGAGCTCATACGGTATCGTGACGAGCGTGGATACGACACGCCCATCATTGCTAATATCTTCTTGCTCACGCGCGGCGCTGCCAAGCTCATGAAGAAGGGCGCGATAGCTGGCTGCTATGTAAGCGACGAGCTTCTCGCCACGCTGGAAGAAGAGGCGCAGGCCGAAGATAAAGGCAAGGCTGCACGTGTGGAACGTGCAGCTCAGATGGTCGCCATTGCTAAGGGGCTTGGATATGCTGGTGTGCATATCGGCGGCTTTGGCGTGACTGCGGAGATGCTTGAACGTATTCTCGATAGGGCCGAAGAGCTTGCACCCGAATGGAAAGAATGCGTCAAGAAGGTCAACTTCGGCAAACCCGGCGGCTATTTTGTGTATAAAGCGGAGTCTGACGAGGAGGGGCAACCCACCGGTCTTAATGTCGCTGACAAATCGCCTAAACCCGAGCAAGCGCGCGAGAGGAAGGTCTTCAAACGCTGGGGCCTTTCAAAATTCTTCCACCATTGGGTCCTTACTCTTGGAAAACGCGGCGGCAAGATTCTCGAGCGTCGTATGGATACGCTCGATCGCAAGAAGGGCGTCTATCGCCATCATGGTTTGGAACACACTGGCAAGTCCATGTTGTACGGATGCATGGACTGCGGAGACTGCGGTCTTGAAGCGACTCTGTATACGTGTCCGATGACGCAGTGTCCCAAGTGCCAGCGTAACGGACCGTGCGGTGGCACCTTCGACGGCTGGTGCGAAGTCTTCCCCGGCGAGCGCTACTGCATTTGGTATAAGGCGTATCACAAAGCTAAGAAGGACAACGCACTCGAGCGGATTACGCGTTTCATCACGCCGCCGAACCACTGGGAGCTCTATGGATCGAGCCCCTGGAGCGCATATACGCATCGTAGGGATAATTGCGCGGGCCGCATCCCCGTCTCGCTCGGTCTTGACGATGGCGTCGAAGGCGGAATTACCGAAGAAACCGATCTTCTCAAAAAGGTTGATACCAAACTATAAGTGCTTCACCTGAAATACACGCATGTATATATGCATGCAAGATGTGATGCATACCATTACGGGAAACAAGCTGCTTGGCAAAGGATACCTGCAGCTGAGTATATTCGAGCTTAAGGAGGCTTGAACAATGGCAAAGTCCGATATCGAGATCGCACAGGAAGCTACGATGCTGCCAATCGAAGAGGTGGCGAAGAAGGCCGGCATCGACTGGTCGACATGTGAGCCCTACGGTCACTACAAGGCCAAGGTCGACATTCATTCCTATAAGGATAAGCCCATGAAGGGCAAACTCATCCTTGTTACAGCTATTAACCCCACGCCAGCGGGCGAGGGTAAGACCACCACGTCGGTGGGTCTGCATGATGCGCTGTGTAAGATCGGCAAATCTTCTATGCTCGCACTGCGTGAGCCGTCGCTGGGCCCCGTTTTTGGCATTAAGGGCGGCGCGGCCGGCGGCGGGTATGCACAGGTCGTTCCCATGGAAGACATTAACCTGCACTTCACGGGCGACTTCCATGCCATCGGTGCTGCGAACAACCTCATTGCCGCTATGCTTGATAATCACATCAAGCAGGGCAACGAGCTCGATATCGATCTCAACAATATCATCTGGCGCCGTTGCGTCGACATGAACGACCGCCAGCTGCGCAATGTGGTTGACGGCCTCGGCACCGCTGGCGACGGCGTGGCTCGCGAGGATGGTTTTGATATCACCGTTGCTTCCGAGGTTATGGCCGTGTTCTGCTTGGCCACCGACCTCGACGACCTTAAGGCACGCCTTGGCCGCATGGTTGTCGCATACAGCAGGAGCGGCAAGCCTGTCACCGTTGCCGACATCAAGGCCGAAGGCGCTTGCACTGCGCTTTTGAAGGATGCTATCAAGCCCAATTTGGTACAGACGCTCGAGAACAACCCTGCGTTCGTCCACGGCGGTCCCTTTGCCAACATTGCTCATGGCTGCAACTCCGTGCAGGCAACGACGACGGCGCTAAAGATGGCCGATTACGTCGTTACCGAGGCTGGT
>CACZSV010000196.1 GCA_902783925.1 uncultured Coriobacteriaceae bacterium | reverse complement strand
TGCCGATGATGCGGTCGGTGACGACGTAGATGACCTCGAAGCTGAGCTGCAGGGGCATGATGAAGACGGTATAGAGGATGTCGAGAACGCTCACGCGTTTCACCTTGCCCGTGGTTAGGAGGCGGCCTCAGCTGATGCAAGCGCATATTGTAGCAGAGCATGCGGGTTATGTGGAAGTATGGGCGGGCGGGGGCGATTGTCGGGCGTGAGTCAGCATGACGTTCTTCATGACTCCAATGCCCGCTGGAATCCGCCACGTCATGCCGACTCACGCGCCCCGCAAGCTTGCACGGGCGGGCTGAAGCCCGCCCCTACGCGTGCCAGCTCGCTGAAGCCCGCCCCTACATGCCGTACCAGGCGTAGCCCTCGCTTCGCCAACCGGCGTACATGAGCATGTTGTGTTCGGCTGCGCTGGTCGTGTAGTTGTGGTTGTTGGCGAACGCGTTGGGGTTGTAGTCGCGGTAGAGGGGCACGCGCTTCGCGTCGTTGGAATACCAGCCGATGCCCTCGTAGCTCCATCCCACGCCCACGAGCATGTCGCGCTCGCCGGCGTCCATGGTGTAGTGGTGCTCACCGCCGTTGGCGTTGTACATGCGGTAGACAGGTGTGTTCGAACTCGAGGGAGCCAGCCATCCCACACCTTCGTAAGTCCATCCAGCACTCACGAGATTGTTGCGTTCGCCTATGTCTGCCGTGTAGAAGTGCTCGCCGGAATTGGGGTTATAGAGGCGGTACATGGATATCGTGCTGACAGACCCCTTGCTGGAGCCGCCACTCGATCCGCCACTAGACCCACCGCTGGAGCCGCCTGAACTGCCTCCAGAGTTGTCGCTCGAGGTCTTCACGGTAACTTGCTTTGAGATTGTCACACTGTTGTTGGAAGACAGAGTTGCAGTGATGGTTGTCTTTCCAGCCGAGCGTGCATTTAGTTTGCAGCTACTCGATCCTGTGCTTTCGATTGTGGCAACCGAGGGATCTGAGGACGAGAAGGTCCAAATGCCTTCTGGCGCACCACTGCCCTTCGTGATTATGTAATCGGTTGTCGTGCCAGAGGTCGGGTTCGAAGAGCCAGTAATCGAGTTGCTGTATACCGTGACTGTTTTCTTGATTTCGCCATGCGAGGTTGAAGCGGTGATGGTTGCGTAGCCAATTCTATCACCGACGATAGTGCACTTGCCGTTGCTGCTCCTTGAAACACTTACAGCCTTTGAGTCCGATTTCCAATCAGTCGCTCCGTTGCATGAAAGCGTTGTGGTCGAGCCCTTCAGGAGCGAGTCCTCGCCGTTGATAAATGTGTTTGCCTTGGCAAGATCGACAGCCTTCTTGGCGTTGATGCAGCCGTAGCCAGTTTTTTCATCAAAACCAGGGTCTCCAATATCGGTTGCGGACGAGCAGAGAATGGAGGTGAGCTGCGCAGGCGTAAGGCTGCTGTTGACAGAGAGTGCGAGCGCGGCAATACCTGCGGCAACCGGGGCAGCCATTGAGGTCCCCGTTATAGATTCGTAGCTACTGGTGCTGTTTTTCTTGGTAGTTGTGCTGTAGATTCTTGTACCGGGTGCACCAAGGTCTTTGAGACGCGTGTTCGGGCGGTTATAGTTTGAAGAGGTGAATTTATCTGAACTCGTGCCTTTTCTATATAGATTGATGACGCCGAGGACGGAATCGGAGAAATCGCACGGGTAGCAACGGTAGGCGCTTCCATTGGCTTCGTTGCCGGCGGCAACTACGGTGAGTATGTTGTGCGAGGAATATGCCTCGTCTATCTTTCGCATAACTCCTGAGTCTGCGCTACCAAGGCTTTCATCTCTTCTGACGCCCAAGCTCATGTTGATGACGACGGGTTTATTTGATTTGTTGCGGTATTCGATGATATTTTGATATGCCTTGATGACATCGCTTGATAGCGCTTGATTGTTGTGAAGTGCATGCACGATATAGAGGCCGGCGTTATAGGAAACACCAGCGATGCCGATGCCGTTATTCGCCTCTGCTGCGATGATGCCGGCGACATGCGTGCCGTGGCTGTCGCTGCGATCATCAATACTCACTTTGCCGCCTGTTCTAGTGTTATAAGAACCAACGATATTGTTTCTGAGGTCCTCGTGACTTGTGTAGCAGCCAGAGTCGATGACAGCGACGGTAACTGCCTTCTCTGTCTTTGCGATTTTCCATGCGCTATACGCATCGACCATGGAGAGCCAGTCTGTGTCCATGTCGGCATTGGGGTCATTGGTGCCCGTTGCCTGTGCGGTGAGGGGCGCATCCTCGCTTGCTGCTTCGAGGGCGTCAACAGTCGCTGCGCTCATGGCCTCGAGCGTGGTTGTCTCGCCCAAAGCTTGCGAGCTAGCGCTCGTGGAGCTGGGGTCTTCTGTTGTGCTTGCGCTTTTCAGCGAATCTGCCTGCGAGCTCGCACCTTTCGATTCCTTGGCAGCCGCAGTCTCATCACTCGTCGTTGCATCCGAATCCGCTGTTCCAGTGCTCGTATCGTCGAGCAGGTAGTACACGAAGTTCGGCTGCGTGATGATGCCCTGCGCGGTGAGCGCATCCGAGGCAACACCGGGATTGGTGCCTTCTGTGAGCGTGACTGTGATGAAGCCGGCGTTCACGCTCTCTTCGTCAAGAGACGCGCCAGATGCGTAGCCGAGTTCGGAGAGCTGCGCGGCCTTGGCCTGTGCGTCTTCCATACTGTCGACCATGACGAGCACGTCGCTGGCAACGTACGCGTCTTCGGGGATTGCAGCGTAATTGGTGGCGGGCGCGAGCTCGACGGGCTCGGGTTTCGCATTTGCGTCAGAGGCAGTGACACCTGCGTTTTCCTGTGGTTGTGCGGCAGTATCGGCGGCACTGGTGTTTGCATCGACATTCGCTTGGTTACTTTGCGAGATGCCGGCGGCAGAAGAACTCGGCACTTGCGGAGCCTGCGGCGCATTCATGCCGTAAACACCCAGCCCGATAGCACCACACAGCATCGCGCTCAACGCGACACCAAGCGCACCCGTCTTCATATTGAATTTGATTCTCCTGCTGTGTTTGCCCTTGTTGCTCATGGCAGCGCCCTTGGTTTTCGCTTGTACAAACGTGCATCGATTTGCACGTATATATTAGTACGCATAGTTTAGCAGCTTGGTCTCGCGAAATGGCGATGGAATGAGGGCCGTGGTGGAGGATACCCCCTTGGGGCTCTATTTGGAGCTTTTCCGGATGTTTTTGTAGGTATTCAACACGTCAAGCTCGTATTGCCTGCGGTTGCTCTTGACGACAGTGTCGAGGATTAATCCGCATCCTAGCGTGATGAGGCCGACCAGCTCGAAGGCCACGGCGAGCACGGCGCTCGGTAGGCGGGGTACAAGACCCGTATCGGCAAACTCGACAATAACGGGTATTCCCACGACAAGCCCCGCCACGATGAATATGAGCGAAAGCCAGCCAAAGAGCGCGAGTGGACGGTAGTCTTTGAAAAGCGACATGATCATACGCAGGACTTTTGCACCATCAGAGAAGGTCGAAAGCTTGGATTCGGAGCCTTCGGGACGGTCGCGGTAGTCGATGGGCACCTCGGCAATGCGCCATGCCTTGTCGACTGCGTGAATGGAAAGCTCGGTTTCGATTTCGAAGCCGCCCGATATCACGGGAATCGTTCGGGCGAAAGCACGGTTGAAAGCGCGGTAGCCGGTCATAACATCCGAGAACCTGAAACCGTACAGCCATTTGATGAGCGCGCGAACGAGATTGTTTCCAAAGCCGTGGAAGGCACGGTCGTTTTCTTCTCCATAGGTCCCGTTCGAGAGGCGGTCGCCAACCACCATGTCGTAATCCCCGCTCATAAGAGGTTCGAGGAGTTGCGGGGCAGCGTCGGCAGGATAGGTGTCATCACCATCGACCATAATGTAGTAATCGGCATCGATGTCGCGAAGCATCTGGCGCACAACATGGCCTTTGCCCTGGCGAATCTCCTTGCGAACGATTGCACCGTGTTCACGGGCGATATCAGCGGTGCCGTCGCTCGAGTTATTGTCGTACACATATATATCTGCATTGGGGAGCACGGCCTTGAAATCATCGATGACCTTGCCAATGGTGATTGATTCGTTATAGCAAGGGACGAGAACGGCAACATCTGAATTATCTGAAATGGGCATGTCGTTCTGCTTCTTCGGTTCTGTATCTGTCATTTTCGAAAGGCTCCGATTGTTGTTGGTGCTTTGCATGCTTACCAGCAATTCAGGACAGTATAGCCCAAGACCTGCTGTCAAGCGCAGATTCTTCGCAGGCGCTCCTTATGTACACCTGCCGACTCATTTGCGCGCTTCCGCTCATGTTGATGACGCGAGGCTTATGAGTTTATTCATTACGTGGCGGTGAAGATTCGGTGTCATTCTCATTTTGAGGGTATACTTACTCGCGCGTTAAGAAGGGAAGCTGGTTGGACGGTACTGACCCGACTACAGCCAATCTGGCATTCTTCCCGGTAAATGATTTCCAAGTTGGAAGGAGAGAGTATGAACGGTACGGTGACAGTGCGCGATTCGTATACTCAGCTAGTTGCTAAGGGAGTAGGTGCGTTTGCGGCACTGGCAATCGTGATTGCGTTTATGTGGGCAATTGTTCCGCAGGCACTTGCTGCTACGACAATTACAACCAGCATGGTCGAAGCGATTTCGGACCAGACGTATTCGGGCAAGGCTATCGAGCCGCCCGTTGTCATCAAGGATGGGAGCTACACTCTCGTCAAGGATAAGGATTTCAAGGTCGAGTATGCTAAAAACGTCAATGTCGGCCAAGCAGATGTGACCATCACCGGAGTCGGCGATAATTACACAGGTGAACTCACGACGCATTTCAGCATTGTCGCAAAAGACATCAACACGGCAACGTTCGACGCTATAGAGAAACAGTCGTACACGGGCAAGGAGATTGAGCCTGCAATCGTTGTCAAGGACGGCACTACGACGCTTGTTAAGGACACCGACTACACTGTCGAGTACATGGACAATATCAATGCGGGCACTTCTGCAACTGTGAAGATTACCGGTAAGGGAAACTACAAGGGCACCAAATCTACGACTTTTGAGATTGCTCCTGCCGATCTTTCCAAAGCTGTCGTTACCGGTGTGGACAAGAAGTACACGGGCTCTGCAGTGACAACGACGGTAACCGTCAAGGTGGACGGTGTCGAGCTGAAAGAGAATGTCGACTACATCGTGACGGATTACTACAACAATGTTGAGGTTGGCGCTGCAACCGTCGCCGTTAAGGCCGCAAG
Organism: uncultured Coriobacteriaceae bacterium; assembly: GCA_902783925.1. Lineage (GTDB taxonomy): Bacteria > Actinomycetota > Coriobacteriia > Coriobacteriales > QAMH01 > QAMH01. The sequence continues at coordinate 325 of CACZSV010000196.1, read as the reverse complement.
CGCGAACTGCACGGGTTCGCAAATTGGCACGTTCTATATCACCGAGCCTGTTGCTATGAACCGTCTGTACAACCCCAATTCTGGCGAGCACTTCTACACCGCAAGCGTAGATGAGAAGGACTGGCTTGTCGGCCTTGGCTGGAATGACGAGGGTATTGGCTGGTACGCCCCCTCGCACTCTGCAACGCCGGTGTTCCGCCTTTACAATGAAATCGGCGGCGAGCATCACTACACGATGGATGCCAGCGAGCGCGATGCTCTTATCGCAGCGGGTTGGAAGGATGAAGGCACGGGCTGGTATTCCGACGACGATCAGACCACAGTG